>VXNE01000542.1 GCA_009840715.1 Gammaproteobacteria bacterium | reverse complement strand
CTCGTCGGGCTCATAACCCGAAGGTCGTGGGTTCAAATCCTGCCCCCGCTACCAAGGTGAAAGAGAAGGCCCCCGAACGATAGGGAGGGGGCCTTTTCGTAACATCGGGCATGCCGGCCGCGGACTTCGGCGGCAGGCGGGCTGCAGGCGCCGCGTCAGTGGACGATGGGCCTGTCCGCCCGCCGGCAGCTCGGGATGCCGGCGGAGGCATCGGGAATGGGCGGGATCGCCCATTTTTTGTATGTGGCTGGCGGGTGCCGAAGGGCGCGTGCCGAAGGGTTGGTGCCGAAGGGTGGGTGCCGAAGATAGGCGCCGGGTGTGTCCCGAAAGAGAGGCGACCGGTGAACAGGAGAGAGCGGGAGCTGGAACAGTTGCTCGAACCGACCGTACGCGGACTCGGCTGTGAGATGTGGGGCATTGAGTACTTCCCCGCCGGCCGCCCGCCCATGCTGCGCGTGTACATCGATGCCCCCGATGGCGTGACGGTGGACGACTGCGAGCGCGTCAGTCACCAGCTTAGCGGCGTACTCGACGTGGAAAGGCCAATCCGCAGCGACTTCACGCTCGAGGTCTCGTCACCGGGGCTCGACCGGGTGCTCTTCAAGCCGGAACAGTACGCGGCGTACGTCGGCGAGGATGTCGATGTCCGGCTGAAGTTCCCGCTCGAAGGGCTGCGGAAGGTCGTCGGCCGCCTGGCCGGGGCCACGGCGAGCGAGGTCGTGGTCGAGGCGGAGGGGGCGACGCTGGCCGTGCCGGTGGACCAGGTGCGGCGGACGCGGGTCGTCCCGCGCTTCGACTAGCGGTTCTTGGGTCACGGCGAAGGCAGGGCAAGAGCAGGGACATGAGCAAGGAAATCCTCATCGTCGTGGAGTCGCTCTCGCACGAGAAGGGCGTGCCGAAGGAGGTCATCTTCGATGCGCTGGAATCGGCACTGGCCACCGCGACCAAGAAGCGCTACCAGGAGGACGCCGAGTTCCGTGTGGCCATCGACCGGGAGAGCGGCAGCTACGAGACGTTTCGGCGCTGGGAGGTCATCGACCCGGACCGCGAGCTCGAAGAGGACGAGATGCCGAACCCGGACGCGGAGCTGACACCGGAGGAGGCCAGGGAGCGGAATCCCGCGCTCGGCATCGGCGACTTCCACGAGATTCCCGTCGAGTCGGTGGAGTTCGGCCGCATCGCGGCGCAGGCAGCACGCCAGGTGCTGACGCAGAAGGTCCGCGAGGCAGAACGGGCCCAGGTGCTCGAGAAGTACCTGCCGAGGGTGAGCCAGCTCGTCAGCGGTACCGTCAAGAAAGTGACGCGCGACGCCGTCATCGTGGACCTCGGCGGCAACGCGGAGGCGATCCTCATGCGCGGCAGCATGATTCCGCGGGAGACGTTCCGGATGGGGGACCGCCTGCGCGCCCTGCTCGTCGACGTGCGGCCCGAGGCCCGGGGGCCGCAGCTCATCCTCAGTCGTACCACCTCGGAGATGCTGATCGAGCTCTTCAAGGTGGAGGTCCCGGAGATCGCCGAGGACGTGATCGAGATACGGGCCGCGGCCCGCAACCCCGGGTCCCGCGCGAAGATCGCCGTGTACACGAACGACGGACGCATAGACCCGGTGGGCGCCTGCGTCGGCATGCGCGGCTCGCGCGTCCAGGCAGTCTCGGGAGAGTTGGCCGGGGAGCGGGTGGACATCGTGCCGTGGAACGAGAATCCCGCGCAACTGGCGATCAACGCGATGCAGCCGGCGGAGGTGGCCAGCATCGTCCTCGACGAGGACACGCACGCGATGGACATCGCGGTGGCCGAGGACAACCTGGCGCAGGCCATCGGCCAGAGAGGCGAGAACGTCCGCCTGGCCAGCCAGCTCACCGGCTGGGAACTGAACATCATGACGGAGGACGACGCCGCGCGGCAGCAGGAGGAAGAGGCGCTCTCGGTCATGGGAGAGTTCATGGAGGCCCTGTCGGTCGACGAGAACGTGGCCGCCGTACTGGCGGAAGAGGGTTTCACGACCGTCGAAGAGGTCGCCTACGTTCCGATCGAGGAACTGCGCGGGATCGAGGGCTTCGACGAGGAGATCGTCGAGGAGCTCCGGCAACGCGCGAAGGATGCGTTGCTGACCAAGGCGATCGCGACCGGCGGTCTGCTGGCGGAAGGGGAGCCGGCCCCGGACCTGCTGAACATGGAAGGCATGGACCGTGACCTCGCCTACACCCTGGCCGGCAACGGCGTGGTCACCATGGAGGACCTGGCCGAACTCGCGACGCCCGACCTGCTCGACATCGACGAGGGCATCGGCGAGGAACGCGCCAGCGAACTCATCATGACGGCCAGAGCGCCGTGGTTCGAAGACGAAGGCGAGGAAGAACCGGGCGACGTGGCGGAGGCGCCCGGGGCGGGGACGGACGAAGGGGCCCTCGCGGCCGCACCTGTTCGCACGGAGGCGCCGGCGGGCGAGGCAGCGCCGACGTCCGGAGCAGGCGAGGGGACGCGCTCCACATGAGTGAGGTAACGGTCAAGCAGCTTGCCGCGGCGGTCGGAGCGTCGGCCGACCGGCTACTGCAGCAGATGCGCGAGGCCGGCCTGCCGCAGCAGGCGGAGGACGAGCCGGTGACGGACCAGGAGCGTCAGCGCCTGCTCGAGTTCCTGAACCTCCGTAGGGAAGCGCAGGGACGCGCGCCCAGCGCGCCCAGCCGCATCACGCTGAAGCGGACGTCCGTGACCACGCTGAAGACGGGCCAGGGTCGCGGCGGCCGGACCATCCAGGTCCAGAGCAAACGCCGACGTACCTACGTCAAGGCGACACCGCGGGCCGAGGCGGAGGCGGACACTTCCACCGCCGCGCCGCCGCAGCCGGGTCAGGTCGAGCTGGAGGCGGAGCGTATCCGCCAGCAGGAACTCGCGCGCAAGAGCGCGGAAGAGGACGTTCGCCGGCTGGCTGCGGAGCAGCAGGCGGAGAAGGAGCAGGAGCGGGAGCGAGAGCGCGCCCGCGAGGAAGAGGCGGAGGCCAGGCGACGCGAGGACGAACTGCGCCAGCAGACGGAAGCTGCGCAGCGCGCGGAACAGACGAAGACCGAGGAACAGTCCGTGACCGAGGCCGCGGCGCGCGCCCAGGCCGAGGCGCAGGCGCAGGAGCGGGGCGGCAAGCGGGCCAAGGACAGGACGAAGGAGCGCGAGCGTACGAAGGAGTCGGGGTTCGGCGCGCGCCGCCGGGGCGAGTTGTCCATGAAGCGCAGGTCGCCGCGCATGCGGCGCCGGGCTCCCTCCCGCATCTCGGTCGAGACCCGCGGCGGCGAGTTCGAGCGGCCCCAGGACGCCGTTCAGCGCGAGGTCGAGCTAGGCGAGGCCATCCAGGTCGGCGAGCTGGCCCGCCGCATGAGCGTGAAGGCCGGCGAGGTCATCAAGACCCTCATGGACATGGGCGTGATGGCGACGATCAACCAGACCCTCGACCAGGACACGGCCTCGCTCCTCGTGGAGGAGATGGGTCACAGGGTCAAGCTCGTGGTCGCCGACGAGGTCGAACACGAGCACGAGGAGTCGCTCAGGATCGAGGGCAACGTGGAGCCCCGGTCTCCGGTGGTGACCGTGATGGGGCACGTGGACCACGGCAAGACATCGCTCCTCGACTACATCCGCAACTCGCGCATCGTCGCCGGAGAGGCCGGCGGCATCACGCAGCACATCGGCGCCTACCGCGTCTCGACGGAGCACGGCGACATCAGCTTTCTCGACACCCCGGGTCACGCCGCGTTCACCGCGATGCGCGCGCGGGGCGCGAAATCCACGGACATCGTCATCCTCGTCGTGGCCGGGGACGACGGAGTCATGCCGCAGACCGTGGAGGCGGTGCAGCACGCCAAGGCGGCCGGGGTGCCCATCATCGTGGCCATCAACAAGATGGACCTCGAGGGGGTCGACCCGGCGCGAATCAAGAACGAACTGGTCGCACTCGAAGTCATTCCCGAGGAACTCGGAGGCGACACGCAGTTCATCGAGGTCTCGGCGCAGACGGGACAGGGCGTTGACAACCTCCTCGAGAGCATCAACCTGCAGGCGGAGCTGCTCGAACTCCGCGCCGCCCGCGACGTGCCGGGGCGCGGAATCGTCGTCGAGTCGCGTCTCGACCGGGGCCGCGGTCCGGTGGCGACCGTACTCGTGCAGAACGGGGTCTTGCGGCGCGGGGATGTGCTCATCGGGGGGGAGCGCTTTGGACGCGTGCGGCTGATGCTCAACGAACGGGGCGACCCCGTGAGCGAAGCCGGCCCGTCGGTGCCGGTCGAGGTGCTCGGGCTGAACGGGACCCCCGAGGCGGGGGACGACTTCTCCGTCGTGGCCGACGAGCGGCGCGCCCGGGAACTCGCGGAACTGCGTGCGACCAGGAGCCAGGAGCAGCGGCTCGCCAAGCAGCAGGCGGCGAAGATCGACAACCTGTTCGCGAATCTCGGCGAGGGCGAGAAGCGGGTCCTGAAGCTCGTGCTGAAGGCGGATGTGCGCGGTTCGCTCGAGGCGATCACGCAGGCCTGCGCGGACCTCGGCAACGACGAGGTGGCGGTCAACCTGCTCGGCACCGGGGTCGGCGGCATCACGGAGTCGGATGCGACGCTCGCCATGACGTACGGCGCCGCGATCTTCGGATTCAACGTGCGCGCGGACACGAATGCCAAGTCGGTCATCGAGCGTGAGGGCATCGACCTGCGCTACTACAGCGTGATCTACGAGCTGCTCGACGACATCAGGATGATCCTGCAGGACATGCTGGCGCCGGAGGTGCGCGAAGAGATCGTCGGCACGGCGGAAGTCCGGGACGTGTTCCGGTCGCCGCGCTTCGGCCAGGTCGCCGGGTGCATGGTGGTCGACGGCTCCGTCGCCCGGAACAAAAAGATCCGCGTGCTGCGCGACAATGTGGTCATCTTCGAGGGTGAGCTCGAATCGCTGCGCCGGTTCAAGGACGACGTGGGCGAGGTCCGCAACGGCCTCGAATGCGGCATCGGCGTACGCAACTACAACGACGTTCGCGTGGGCGACCGGATCGAGGTCTTCGAGTCCAGGGAAGTGGCCCGGGCCCTCTAGCGACCTGACCATGCGATCACCCACCCGCAACGCGGAACGCGACCTCCGGCTGGCCGACTTCATCCGGGACGAAATCGCGCGCGCCCTGCTCTCCGACGTACGTGATCCGCGTATCGGCATGACCAGCGTGACGGACGTCCGGGTAAACCGCGACATGAGTCGGGCGGACGTGTACGTCAGCTCGCTGTCGGCCGGGTCCGAGAGCGAGCGCGAGGCCTTGGTCGCGGCGCTCGACCACGCGGCGGGGTTCCTGCGCTCCATGCTGGCGCGGCGCGGCAACCTGCGCACGACGCCGCGACTCCGCTTCCACTACGACGATCTCGTGGAGTCTGGCTCGCGCATGGAGGCCCTCATCGACCGCGCCGTGGAAGGCGGTGCGGCAGGGGATGCGCCGAGCGTCGCGGCCGGACCGCGGACACCGGCGGGACGCTGATGGCGCGCAGGCGGGCCGCTAGGGGCAGGGACGTGTCGGGGGTAGTGGCGCTCGACAAGCCGAAGGGCATGAGTTCGAGCGCGGCCGTCCAGGACGCCAAGCGCCTGTTCCGTGCGCGCAAGGTGGGTCACACGGGCAGCCTCGATCCGCTCGCGACCGGAGTGCTGCCCCTGTGCTTCGGCGCCGCGACCCGTTTCTCGCAGTTCCTGCTGGATTCGGACAAGCGCTACGTGGCCGAGGTCAGGCTTGGCGTCAGTACCGACAGCGGCGATGCGG
>VXNE01000409.1:2686-5782 GCA_009840715.1 Gammaproteobacteria bacterium | reverse complement strand
TCAACGAGGGCCGGGAGTACATCGAGGCGCCCCGGTGGGCGGACATCGGCATCGTGGTATGCATGGTCGCGGTCTTCTACAACGTCGCCGGCACCTTCGTCGCCGGGCGCTGGAGCGGCATCTCCGGGGTGCTCGTGCTCGACCTGATCGCGCTGGCCGGGCTGTACCTCGCGGGGATGTTCTACACGACGAACCTGCCGATGGACCAGTACTGGTGGTGGTGGGTCATCCACCTGTGGGTCGAGGCGACCTGGGAGGTGCTCGTCGGCTGCATCATGGCCTGGGGGCTCATCAAGACCCTGGGCGCGCGGCGCCGCATCGTGACGACCTGGCTCTACATCGAGGTGGCGCTGATGTTCGGCTCCGGGATCCTCGGGCTCGGGCACCACTACTTCTGGATCGGCACGCCCGAGTACTGGCTCGGGATCGGCGGGTTCTTCTCCGCCCTCGAGCCGATCCCGCTCGTCGCG
The DNA here is from genome assembly GCA_009840715.1 of Gammaproteobacteria bacterium. Classification (GTDB taxonomy): domain Bacteria; phylum Pseudomonadota; class Gammaproteobacteria; order Pseudomonadales; family Azotimanducaceae; genus VXNE01. The sequence goes on along the minus strand of VXNE01000409.1, from coordinate 5,312 downwards.
ATGGTCGTGCACGCCGTCTACGACGCCGGGCGCCACTCGTTCCGGTCCAACAACCACCCGGCGCTCGCCTGGCTGATCGCCCACGCCTTCGGCAACTTCCTCGGCGCCGGGGTATGGGGGTTCATGCAGACACTGCCCCAGATCAACATGTACACGCACGGCACGCAGTGGTCGTCCTCGCATGGCCACCTCGCGTTCTTCGGCGCCTACACCACCATCGTGGTGGCCTTCATCTATCTCGCCATCCAGCGGCTGCGCGGCGACGTGTGGATGTCGGCCGGGATGGACGGGGCCTGGCGCTGGAAGTGGTCGCTCGCCCTGCTCCACATCGGCATGGTGGGCATGACGATCGCGCTCCTGATCGCCGGTTACGAGCAGTCCTTCGTGGAGCGCGCCGTCGGCGGCTCCACCTGGCAGGCCTACTTCGAAGGCCAGACGCAGCCGTGGTTCGTGCAGGCGATGTGGTGGCGGATGGCGTTCGGGATCCTCATGACCGCGGGTCTCGTGCTGCTGCTCCTCGACTTCGTCCGGGCCGGGGCGCAGGAGACGCGTCCCATCAAGTCGCTGGCGCTGCCGCAAGCGGTCGCGGCGGGAGGGTGACCGGTATGCCGATGCGAATGCGCAGGGGGGCCTGCGTTGCCGTCGTGGCGCTCGGCGCGTACGCCGCCTCCGCGCAGGACACCGGCGACCCGCGGGCCGGCCGCGCCAAGGCCGCGCTCTGCGCCGCGTGTCACGGCATGGACGGCGTCTCGATCAATCCCCTCTGGCCGAGCCTGGCCGGGCAGCAGCGGGTCTACCTGGCCAACCAGATCCGGGCGTTCCGCGACGGCGAGCGCGTCGAGGTGACGATGCAGCCGTTCGTTGCGAACCTCACGGACCAGGACGTGGAGGATCTCGCGGCGTTCTACGCCGAGCTCTCGCCCTGTCCCTGAACGCGGCCGCCCGGCGATGACGGCCGCGTTTCCCTGGTACGACCTGCCTTCGGTGCGGTGGGCCAACGATGCCCTCTGGAAGGAGACTGGACTCGGCGGGGAGCTGGACCGCGACACGCCGCCGGACGCGCAGTGGCGTTCCCCGGACCTGGTGGTCTCCCAGGCCTGCGGCCTGGATCTCTTCCTGGCCGACGCCCCCATAGAGCCCGTCCTGGCGCCGGTGTTCGACCTCGACTGCGAGGACGGCTGCTACTACAGCTACCTCGTCGGGTCCCGGTCGGGGGTCGCCGCCGTGAACGCGATGACCTCCCGCTCCGGCCTCTCCGCGCTGCTGACCGTGTGCCAGCCGAGTTCCCTGCTCGTGACCGGCTCCCACGCCGCGAGCCTGGCCGCCGTGCGCGACGGCGTCGCCGACCTGGCGTGCATCGACGCGGTGACCTGGCACATCCTCGAACGCGATACGCCTTCACTGGTCGCGGGGGTGCCCGTGCTCGAGCGCACCGGTCCCGCACCGGCGCCACCCTTCGTCATGCGCAAGGCGGGGTCGCGGGACCTGCTCGTCCGTCGGATCACGGCCGCGATGCGCGCACCGGGGACGCGCATGGCGCGCCGCGCGCTCCTGTTGCGGAACGTCGTTCCGGTCACCATGGACGACTACGCGCCCGTGCTGGCGGAATACCGGGCAGTCTCTCCGCGGGTGGCGGAGTTCGGGCCCGCTCGCAAGGTTCCGCCAGAAATCGCCTGAAATCGGCATGATCTTGCACCGAATTCGTGCACCTCGGATGCATACTCGGTGCGGGCCCCACGCTGAACGATCGGCACCCTAATGGGAAGGAGTAACTCCATGACAGGAAGAATCGGTCGCTGGATGGCGATCGCAATCGCCGGGGCCCTCTTGCAGATTCCGGCGGCCGCCTCCGGGTCCATTACCGCCGGCGGCGGTATCAGTCCACGCAACGCCTACATCCAGGGCAAGGCGCTCACGTTCCGGAAGCTCGTCTGCCCGGGCTGCCCGATCGCCCGGAACGAACTCGACCGTGACCGCGCGGTGAGCCTCAGGGACAGCCTCGAAGCGCGGGACGAGGCGGTCAAGCCCGGCACGCCGGACGACGGCCACATCCACGTGCTCGAGCGGGACGAGCAGGAACTCGTCCATTTCTACCTGACACGGCGCTTCAAGCTCTAGTCGATGGACCGCAAGAGGAATACAACGATGAAAGCAGCAAGACTCATGCGCGCCATCGCGACCGGTGGGGCCGTCGCGACACTCTCCGTCCCGGCGTTCGGCGAAGGCACTGTCTGGCTTCCCGCGCCCGGCAGCGGCACGTTCACCGTGTCGTACGTCTCGCAGGAAGCCGACGAGATGTGGGTCGGCAAGAACGGCCCGGGCCCGATCCCGTTCAAGGGTCTCGAGCAGGAGACCGTGCTCTTCGACGTGACGTACGGCATCTCCGACGCCGTGGCGCTCGATGCGAGCGTCGGCCGGTCCGAAGTCTCGCCCACCCACGGCCGGCCGATCCCCATCGAAACGGACGGCCGCACGGACCTGAACGTCGGCGTGACGTGGCGGCTCATGGACGAACTCATCACGGGCGGAGCGAGCGTCGCCGTACGCGCCGGCGCCATCCTCGCCGGAGATTACGAGGCGGGCGGGCCCGGTCCGGTCGCGGTAATGGGGGATGCTTCCCGCGTCG
>VXNE01000409.1:0-2676 GCA_009840715.1 Gammaproteobacteria bacterium | reverse complement strand
CCGCGCCCGCTCCGAGGAACTCGGGAAGCGCAACCGGACGAGCGACGTGCCACGGGAGAACTTCGCGAACCTCGGCGGCCACTGGATCGTCAACCCCCGGCTGGTGCTGAGCCTCGGCTACTACATCCAGGACTCCACCGGGGACGTGGACATCGGGCCCCCGCCCGGTCCGGGCAAGCACGGCACGTACTGGCACCTGTTTCCGGAGGTCGCCGAGGACATCGAGCGGATTTCCGTCGGCGGCTCGTTCTCGCTGACGGACCGGATCAACGTCGGCCTGCACTGGTTCCAGGTCCTCGACGGGCGCAACACGGCGGAGTACGACGCCTTCGGGGGTACGCTCACGTACAACTTCGGCCTGTGACGCCCGCATGAAACCGACCCGGATCGTCCTGCTCGTCGCACTGGTGGCCGTCGTCGCGCTGTTCTTCGCGTTCGACCTGCAGCGGTTCCTCACGGTCGAGTGGTTCGGGGCCCAGCGCGAGGGCATCCTCGCCTACCGGGCGGACCACCCGTGGACGACCGCCGCCGCGTTCTTCGTGGTCTACGTGCTGGTGACCGGGACGTCGCTGCCCGGGGCGGCATTGCTCACCCTGATCGCCGGCGCCGTGTTCGGTCTCGCGGCTGGCGTCGTGATCGTCTCCTTCGCGAGCACGCTCGGCGCCACCATGGCGTTCGCCATCGCCCGCTACCTGTTCCGCGACGCGGTACGGGCGCGCTTCGGCCGGCACCTCGCCACGATCGACCGCGGGATAGAGCGGGAGGGGGCGTTCTACCTGTTCGCGCTGCGGCTCGTCCCGGCCATTCCGTTCTTCGCCATCAACCTGGCGATGGCGCTCACGCCGATCCGGGTGTGGCGTTTCTACTGGGTGAGCCAGGTCGGCATGCTGTTCGGGACCGTGGTGTACGTGAACGCCGGCGCGGAACTCGGCCGGATCGAGTCCGTCGGCGACGTGCTCTCGCCGGCGCTCTGGATCTCCTTCGTGCTGCTCGGTCTCGCGCCGCTGCTCGCGAAGAAGATCCTCGACGCCATCAAGGCGCGCCGGGTGCTGCGCCGGTTCGAGAAGCCGAAGCGCTTCGACAACAACCTGGTGGTGATCGGCGCCGGCTCGGGCGGGCTCGTGGCGGCACTGATCGGGGCGACCGTGAAGGCCCGGGTGACCCTGGTCGAGCGCGCCCGCATGGGGGGCGACTGCCTGAACACGGGTTGCGTGCCGAGCAAGTCGCTGCTGCGCTCCGCCAGGATGCTCTCCTACGCCGCGCGGGCAAAGGAGTACGGCTTCCGCAGCGCCAGCGTCGAGTTCGACTTCGCCGAGGTCATGGAGCGCGTGCAGCGCATCATCGCGAAGATCGAACCGCACGACTCGGTGGAGCGGTACACGGACCTCGGCGTGCACTGCGTCTCCGGGGACGCCACGATCACGTCGCCGTGGAGCGTGCGCGTGGACGGCCGCGAGATCACCACGCGCAACATCGTCATCGCCACCGGTGGCGTGCCGTTCGTGCCGCCGATCCCGGGGCTTGCAGAAACCGCCTGGTACACGTCGGAGACCATCTGGGAGTTGCGCGAACTTCCGTCACGCTTCGTCGTGCTGGGTGGCGGTCCGATCGGGTGTGAACTCGCGCAGGCGTTCCGCCGCTTCGGCGCGTCCGTCACGATGGTGGAGCAGGCCCCGCACCTGCTGATGCGCGAGGACGCGGATGTCGTGGACGTGCTTACGGGCCAGTTCGCCGCGGAGGGCATCCACCTCCTGACGGAGCATCGCGCCGTGCGCGTCGAGCCCGCCGACGGTGGCCACCTGCTGGTCTGCGCGACCGAGGGCGGGGACGAGGTGCGGGTGCCGTTCGACGCCGTGCTCGTCGCCGTCGGCCGGCGGGCGAACACGGCGGGCCTGGGCCTCGAGGACGTGGGTGTCACCGTGGGGGAACGCGGCGTGATCGAGGTCGACGAGTACCTCCGTACGGCGGTGCCCACGATCTACGCCTGCGGCGACGCCATCGGGCCCTACCAGTTCACGCACACGGCGTCCCACGAAGCGTGGTACGCGTCCGTGAACCCGCTGTTCCATCCGTTCCGGAAGTTCAAGGCGGACTACTCCGTCATCCCCTGGACCACGTTCACCGACCCCGAGGTCGCCCACGTCGGCCTCAACGAGCAGGAGGCGGCGCGCCAGGGCATCGACGTGGAGGCAACACGCTACGAACTCGAGGAACTCGACCGCGCCCTGGCCGACGAGGAGGGGCGCGGCTTCGTGAAGGTCCTGACGCCGCCGGGGAAGGACCGCATCCTCGGCGCGACGATCGTCGGGCACCACGCCGGCGACCTGTTGTCCGAGTTCATCGCCGCCATGAAGTGGGGCAAGGGACTGAAGAGCCTGATGGGCACCATCCACGTGTACCCCACGCTGACCGAGGCGAACAAGTTCGCGGCCGGCGCCTGGCGCAGGAAGCACGCGCCGGAAGACCTGCTCCGCTGGGTGGAGAAGTTCCACCGGTTCCGGCGCGGGGGCGGGCCGGCCGTCTCGGCGTCATCCCTGCATTCGCCACGGGACGCGTAGGGGCGGGGCTTGTCCCCGCCCGTGGTTGGTCCCTGCACGATGTCGCGACGGGGCCCCCCCCGGGGGGGCCGGGGGGGTATAAACAAGATGAGCGGGCGCCCGGCGTACGGGGGTTGGT
>VXNE01000114.1 GCA_009840715.1 Gammaproteobacteria bacterium | reverse complement strand
CCTAGAGTCGCACGCCCCGTCGACTGGGACGGCTGCGCCGGCACCCCGTTCTTCTGGGCCGCCCCGGGCGCCCTGCACGCAACCGCGGCCCTGATCCACCAACTGCGCGCGGCCGGGGACTCGGTGGGCGCGCGCATCAACGTCGTGGCGTCGGACGTTCCGGTCGGGCTCGGCGAGCCGGTGTTCGGCAAGCTCGACGCGGACCTGGCCGGCGCGCTCATGGGGATCAATGCCGTGAAGGGCGTCGAGTTCGGGGCGGGATTCGCGGTGGTGGGGCAGCGCGGCAGCGAGCACCGCGACGAGATGGATACCGACGGATTCGTGAAGAACGACGCCGGGGGCGTGCTCGGCGGCATCTCGTCGGGCCAGGACATCGTCGTGAGTATCGCGCTCAAGCCGACGTCCAGCCTTGCGATCCCCGGGAAGAGCGTCGACACCGCCGGCCGCGAGGTCGAGGTCGTGACCAAGGGCCGCCACGACCCGTGTGTCGGCCTGCGCGCCACGCCGATCGCGGAAGCCATGACCGCGCTCGTGCTGATGGACCACCTGATGCGCGACCGGGCGCAGAATGCGGGTGTCGAACGTTAGTTGAAACAGAGAGATACCAGGGTTACTTAAGATGGTCTCTCTTCTCTTGCGGCGGTTCGCCGTTCCGATCCACGACCCGCACCGGTAGAATCGCCCCCGAACCCCGTTTTCTGCGCCCGCGGCATCCATGAGCGGCAGGACCCTCTACGACAAGATCTGGGACGCGCACCACGTCACCGACCGGTCCGACGGCATGAGCCTGCTCTACGTCGACCGGCACCTGCTGCACGAGGTCACCTCGCCGCAGGCCTTCGAGGGGTTGCGGCTGGCCGGCCGGCGCCCCTGGCGCGTCGACGCGAACCTCGCCACGCCCGATCACAACGTGCCGACCGTGATGTCGGAGCGGCAGGCAGGAGTCGCGGGCATCGCGGACGAGGTCGCGCGGATCCAGGTGGAGACCCTGGACGCCAACTGCCGGGACTTCGGCATCCGGGAGTTCGGCATCAACGACGTGCGCCAGGGCATCGTGCACGTCATCGGACCCGAGCAGGGGGCCACGCTGCCGGGGATGACCATCGTCTGCGGCGATTCGCACACGTCCACGCACGGCGCGTTCGCCGCGCTGGCACAGGGCATCGGCACCTCCGAGGTGGAACATGTGCTCGCCACGCAGTGCCTGGCGCAGCGCAGGAGCAGGAACCTGCGGGTCGCGGTGGCAGGCGCGCTGCCGGTGGGGGTGCACGCCAAGGACGTGATCCTGGCGGTCATCGGCGCGATCGGGACCGCCGGGGCGACGGGTCATGTCATCGAATTCTGCGGTGCCGCCATCGAAGGGCTGTCGATGGAGGGGCGCATGACGGTGTGCAACATGTCCGTCGAGGCGGGGGGCCGGGCCGGACTCGTCGCCGTGGACGATACGACGCTGGAATACCTGGACGGTCGGCCTTTCGCGCCGCGGGGCGCCGCCTGGGACGATGCGGTGGCGTGGTGGCGCACGTTGCGTTCGGACGTGGACGCGGCATTCGACCGGACCGTGGAGATCGACGCGGCCGGGCTCGAGCCGCAGGTCACGTGGGGCACTTCCCCGGAACTCGTAGGCGGGATCGGCGATGTCGTGCCGTCGCCGTCGGACATGGACGATCCGGTCAGGGCGGAGGTCGCGGCGCGCGCGCTTGAGTACATGGACCTCGCTCCCGGCACGCCCCTGGCCGGCATCCCGCTCGACAAGGTCTTCATCGGCTCGTGCACGAACGCCCGGATCGAGGACTTGCGCGCCGCGGCGGAAGTGGCGCGCAGGGGCAGGGTCCGGGTGGCCGAGGCGCTTGTCGTGCCGGGCTCCGGGCTGGTGAAGCGCCAGGCCGAGGACGAAGGCCTTCACGAGATCTTCCTCGAGGCGGGATTCGAGTGGCGCGCGCCCGGCTGCTCGATGTGCCTGGCCATGAACGCGGATCGGCTGCTCCCGGGCGAACGCTGCGCCTCCACCTCGAACCGGAACTTCGAGGGCCGGCAGGGCCACGGCGGTCGTACGCACCTGGTAAGTCCGGCGACCGCGGCGGCGAGCGCCATCGCCGGACATCTCGCGGATCCGCGCGAGGCGATGGGATGAGGGCTTTCACCACCCATCGGGGCGTGGTCGCGCCCCTCGACCGGGCCAACGTGGACACCGACCAGATCATCCCGAAGCAGTTCCTGAAGTCGATCCGGAAGACCGGGTTCGGAGACAACCTGTTCGACGCGTGGCGCTACCTCGACGAGGGCGTCATCGGCAAGACGCCGAACGAGCGGCTCATCAACCGCGAGTTCGTCCTGAACGCCCCCGAGTACCAGGGCGCGACGGTCCTGCTCGCGCGCGACAACTTCGGCTGCGGCTCGAGCCGGGAGCACGCGGTGTGGGCGCTGCTTGAGTACGGTTTCCGCTGCGTGATCGCGCCGAGCTTCGCCGACATCTTCGCCACCAACAGCGTGAACAACGGGCTGCTGCTGGTCACGCTGCCCGACGCGGCCGTGGACGAACTGTTCGGCGCGGCCGCCCGGGGCGCCCTGACCGTTGAGGTGGACCTGGCGGCGGGGCGGATCGTCACCGCGAAGGACGGGGCGTTTGGCTTCGAGACCGATTCGGAGACGCGCCGCCGGCTACTGCGCGGCCTCGACGACATCGGCCTTACCCTGGACTGCGTCGAGGCCATCCGGGATTTCGAACGGGCCCACCGGGCGAGGCAGCCGTGGATTTTCACCGCCCCGGAGACGACGTGAACAGGCGGGCAAGCATCCTCGTCCTGCCCGGGGACGGTATCGGCGCCGAGATCATGCCCCATGCCGTGCGCGTCCTCGAACGGGCCTGCCCGGACATCGGGTTCGACTTCGAGTACGCCAGCATCGGCGGGGCGGCCCTGGACCGCGACGGCGTCCCCGTGACCGACGCGACCCTCGCCCGGGCTCGAGGCGCCGACGCGGTACTCCTCGGCGCGGTCGGCGGCCCGAAGTGGGACGACCTGCCGATGGACCGGCGGCCCGAACGTGGCCTGCTGCGCCTGCGTTCGGAACTCGACCTGTTCGCCAACCTGCGTCCCGCAATCCTGTTCGCGCCGCTTGCGTCGGCGTCCTCGCTGAAGCCGGAGCTGGTCGCGGACCTCGACATCCTCATCGTTCGCGAACTCACCGGCGGCATCTACTTCGGCGAGCCGCGCGGCGTGACGGTCGGCAACGGCGGCCGCCGGGGCTTCAACACCTATGTCTACGAGGAACGCGAGATCGAGCGCATCGCCAGGGTAGCTTTCGACCTCGCGCGTAAGCGCAGCGGCCGGCTCGTTTCCGTCGACAAGGCGAACGTGCTCGAAGTGACGCAGCTGTGGCGGGAGGTGGTCACGGAGGTCGCGGCCGACTACCCGGACGTCTCCCTCGGGCACATGTACGTCGACAACGCCGGGATGCAGCTCGTCCGCGAGCCCAGGCAGTTCGACGTGGTCGTGACGGGCAACATGTTCGGCGACATCCTCTCGGACGTCGCGGCAATGCTCACGGGTTCCCTCGGCATGCTGCCTTCCGCTTCGTTGAACGCCAGTGGCCAGGGGCTCTACGAACCGGTGCACGGGACGGCCCCGGACATCGCGGGACGCAACGTCGCGAACCCGCTGGCGACGATCCTGTCCGCGGCGATGCTGCTGCGGTACAGCCTCGACGTGGCCGATGCGGCCGACCGGCTCGAGGGTGCCGTCGCCAGGGTGCTGGCGGACGGACTGCGTACGGCAGACATCATGCCCCAGGACGGCGCGTCCGAGGTGACGCGCGTGGGGACGGACGGGATGGCGGATGCCGTCATCGCGCGGCTGGAGACGGATGGATGACGAAGCGGTCGCGACCGGATGCGGTCGGCGTAGCGGTGTGGGTAGCGAAGTGGACGTTCGCGCTGTGCGCCGGCCTGGGCATGAGCGGCGTCGCCCTGGCGGCGGAGGAGACCGGCGGGGAAGCCGCGGCCGATAACGCGGAGGTGCGCCTGACGTACGGGCCCATCGGTCCCTACGACACGCTGTGGTCCATCGCGAGGCGCGTACGCCCGGGAGAGGCCACCATCGAGCAGACCATGGACGCCCTGGTCCGCCTGAACCCGGGCGCCTTCATCGACGGCGACCGGAACCGCATTCGGGGCGGGATGATCCTGCAGGTACCCAGCGAAGCGGAAGCGATGGGTACTCTTTCGCGCTCGCCCTCGCCCCCGCCCGCGGACGTGCAAACCGTCGATACGGCGCCGATTGTCCCCGAGGAGGCTGAAACGATCGACATGCCGCCGGGCCCGCCGGTGGAGGAACCGCTCGACGCGGCGATCGTACCGGTGGAAGCGGAGACGCCGCCGGTCGTTGCGCCGGAACCTCCGACGGAGCCGATGTCGGACGCGCTCGCGGAGACACTGGAAGAGGCGCTGGCCGAACGCGACCGACTGGCCGAAGAGAACGCGGCGCTCATGGTCGACCTCGACAGCGCGCGCGGAGCCCTGGCGCGGGCGGCGGAAGAGATCGCCGCGCTCGAAGAGGTCGTCGGGGCACTCGAGCAACAGGTCGAGACGTTGCAGCAACGACCCCCGGCAGCGGGGCAGGGGCGGGTGGCGTCGCGAAGCGCGGACGGGGCGCCCCCGACGTTCAGTTTCGTGGCGTGGGGCGCCGTCGCCGTGCTCCTGCTCGCCGCCGTGGTCGGCGTGCTCTACCAGCGGCGCCGCGCGCGCGCCCTGGAGGCGGCGGCGGATGCGTACCGCGGGCCATCCGCGACGGCCGAAGAACTCGCCGACGATGTCGAACCGGATCACGACTTCGAGGAGCCGCCCCCCGCCGCACAGGATGCGCCGGCGGAAACCTACGCACCCGCCGAGACCTACGAACCCGCCGAGACCTACGAGCCTGCCGAAGTCTACGAACCCGCCGAAACCTACGAGCGCCAGGAGTCTTACGACGTCGAGGAGGACGAGGACGATCCCGGCGACAGCCCGGCAGGCCCCGGCGGCTACAGCCCCAACACGAAGCTGAACCTCGCCCGGGCCTACGTGAACATGGGCGACGAGGAGACCGCCCGCGAAGTCCTGGAGGAAGTGCTCGCCGAAGGTGATGCCACCGAGCGGGCAGCGGCGCAGGAACTCCTTGACGAACTCGAGTAGTCCACCACGGACCGTGGCGCTCGGCCTGGAGTACGACGGCGCGGTCTTTCACGGTTTCCAACGCCAGGTCGGCGTTCCGACGGTGCAGGAAACGCTCGAGCGGGCGCTGTCCGGGGTCGCGGACACGCCGGTCCGGGTCGCGGTGGCCGGCCGTACCGACGCCGGGGTTCACGCCACCGGACAGGTGGTGAGCTTTCGCACGACCGCGGTGCGCTCGGAAGACTCCTGGCGTCGGGGAACCAATGCGCTGATGCGAGGCGCCGGCGGCATCGGGGCGGGCGCTGTCGGGGTGGTCTGGGCGCGCCAGGTGGAGCGGAGCTTTCACGCCCGATTCAGCGCGCTGTCGCGTCGCTACGCCTATGTGTATCTCGAAGCCGACACGGAGCCGGTGCTGCTCCGCGGCAGGGTGACTTGGGCCCGGGAGGAACTGGATGCCGGCGTGATGCACCGCGCGGCGCAGCATCTGCTGGGAGAACGCGACTTCAGCGCGTTTCGCGCGGCCGCGTGCGACTCCAACACGCCCTTTCGGCGGGTGGACGCGGTCTCGGTGGCGCGCCACGGGCGTCAGGTCGTCTTCGACATCGAGGCCAACGCCTTCTTGCAGCACATGGTCCGCAAC
>VXNE01000002.1 GCA_009840715.1 Gammaproteobacteria bacterium | reverse complement strand
CACAGACCCCGTGGGACGCGCTGAAGCATTAGGAACTTACGGGACACCACACTAGAATCCGTCGCATGCCCGCGGCGCGGACGAAACACGAGGTCGTCTCCTCCGACGCGGAGCGCCTGATCCGGGTGAACTCCGACGACGAGCCGGTCGGCTTCCTCGACAAGAGCGCGTGCCACGACGGCGCGGGCCTCCTCCACCGCGCGTTCTCCCTGTTCGTGCTCAACGCCTCGGGGGAACTGCTGCTGCAGCGCCGCCACGCCTCGAAACGGCTCTGGCCGGGCTACTGGTCGAACACCTGCTGCTCGCACCCGCGCGCCGGCGAGGAGATGGACGAAGCGGTGGCGCGCCGCCTCCGCGAGGAGGTCGGACTGACCGCGGACCTCGCGTTCGCGTTCAAGTTCGAGTACCGCGCGGAGTTCGGCGACGCGGGGGTCGAACACGAGCTGTGCTGGGTCTACGTCGGGGAGACGAAGGACACCCCGGTGATCAACACCTCCGAGATCGGCGCCTGGCGGTGGGTGGCGCCTGCCGATCTCGACCGGGAACTAGCGGAACATCCGGAGCGCTTCACGCCCTGGCTACAGATCGAATGGGCGCGTCTGCGCGGCGAGGGCACGATTCCGGGCTGACGCCGCCCCTTCGGCCGCGTTACGGCAACTCAGGCGGAGACCTTGACCAGCTTCTCCTTCACCCCGGGGGGAAGCGGAAACGTTTCCGGATTGAGGAACGAGAAGATGAACGCCCGCCGCGGCTTCGAGGCGCTCCGGTTGATGCTGGTGAAATGCGGGGTCGTGTAGCCGTGCACGGTCGCGGACCCGGCCCGTAGCGGGCACTTCACCGCGTTCGCCAGGTCGAGCTGACGTTCGGGGTCTGTCATCGCGAGCAGCCGCCCTTCGTCCTCGGGGTCACCACCGAAAACGAAATGCTCGGGCATGGGACCGGCGTGCGCGCCAGGCACGAACTCCATGCAGCCCATGTCCTCCCCGACATCGTTCAGGGCCAGCCAGAACTGCACGGCCGCATCGTTGGGCGCCACCGCGCCCGCCTTCGTGAAGGGCCTGCCGGCGTAGGCGAGGTCGCAATGCCACGGGGTCGTGTGCGGGTGACCCGGCGGCTTGTAGATGTTCATCGAATAGAGGAACACCGGCCGGTCGGACTTGAGCAGGCGGGCCGCGACCCGCGTGGCGTTGTGGAACGCCTCGCTCTCCAGGTAGGCCGGGTGGTGCGTGTGCGGCATCATGATCTGCCGCGTGAGCCCGCCGAGTTGACGATCCGTGCCGGGACAGGGGATCGACCCGTCGACCATGCCGTCGTAGACCTCGCGCAGAGTCCGCACGCAGTCCGGGCCCGCAAGCCCGTCGACCACCGCGAAGCCATCGCGTTCGAAGCGCGAGCCAATCCGGTCAAGGTCAATATGTGCCGGGAGTGTCGCCATCGGGTATGAAAGCGCGATCGCCACCTGTTTCAGGCTGGAAGGCTCGCTCGAGCCATCCGCATGGATCCTGCACTCGCCAGGCCCATCCCGTCCGTGGCAGCGCCGTCAACGGAGTGTCATCCCTTCCATGTCCCCCTGCTCGCGCCACTGCTTGAGCAGCGCGTTGAACGCGTTGATGCCGAGCGCGTAGGGGGAGTTCTGCCTGGTGCCCTGCGTCCCTTTACCTTCCCGGTTGTAGTACCCGGGCGTGCACTGCTCGAGGAACTCCGTGGCGCCGGTGCCCGCCAGGGCGACGATCTCCGCAACCCACTTCTCCTCCGCCTCCGCAGTCACTTCGACGGCGCTCTTGCCGCGCCGTTTCACCTCATCGACGATGTAGGCGACATGCATGGCCTGGTCGTCGAACATCGCCGTCATGTTGGGCGAGAGCCCGTTCTGGTTGATCCCGATGGTGAACCAGTTCGGGAAGCCATGGCTGCTCAGGCCATGCAGCGTCCGGAAGCCGTCCGCCCAGTGGTCGTACAGCGACTGCCCGTCGCGTCCGATCGTGTCGAAGTCGACGCGGCGATGCGCGGATGTCGTGATCTCGAAGCCGGTGGCGTAGATGATGCAGTCCACCTCGTACTCGACGCCGTTGGCGATCACGCCCTTCTCGGTGATCCGCTCCACGCCCTTCTGCTCGGACACGTCCACCAGTTCCACGTTGTCCAGGTTGAAGGTCTCGAGATACTCGTCGTTGAACGTCGGGCGTTTGCAGAACTGGCGGTACCAGGGCTTCAGGGACTCCGCCGTGTCGCCGTCGGCGACGCTGTCGTCCACCCTGCCCCGGATCTCGTTCATCTTCTCGAAGTCCGCGATCTCGGCACGCAGCGCCACCTCCTCCATGTCGAGGGCCTCGTCGGACTTGCGGCTCATCAGCGAGATGCCGATGCGCCGGGCGATGTCCGTCCAGCCGTCGGCGACGAGATCTTCGGTGACGTTCTGACCGAAGAGCACAGCGGCGAAGTTCTCCCGCCGGGCGCGCTGCCACCCGGGCTCAAGGGTTCGGTACCACTCCTCGTCCGTCGGCATGTTGCCGCGCAGGTCCACGGAGGAAGGCGTGCGCTGGAAGACATAGAGCTTCTGCGCGTGCTCCCCGAGAAACGGCACGGACTGGATCGCCGTGCAGCCCGTGCCGATCACCGCCACGCGCTTGTCGGCGAGCCGCGTCAGGCCGCCTTCGTGATCGCCGCCCGTGTATTCGTAGTCCCAGCGCGCGGTGTGGAAGGTGTGCCCCTTGAAATCACCGATCCCCGGGATGCCCGGCAGCTTTGGCCGGTTCGCGGGTCCGGTCGCCTGCACCACGAAGCGGGCGCGGATGTCGTCTCCGCGATGCGTCGAGACGTGCCAGCGCTTGTCGTCCTCGTGCCACCGCACCTCGGTGACGCGGGTCTGGAAGAGGGCCCGGTCGTACAGCCCGAAGTACTCCGCCACGCGCTTGCTGTGATCGAAGATCTCCGGCGCGTAGGAGTACTTCTCCTTCGGCATGAAGCCCGTCTCCTCCAGCAGCGGCAGGTAGCAATACGACTCGATGTCGCACTGCGCGCCCGGGTACCGGTTCCAGTACCAAGTGCCGCCGAAATCGCCGCCGGACTCGATGATGCGGAAGTCGGTGATGCCGCGGTCCTTCAGGCGGGCGCCGGCCATGAGGCCGCTGAAACCCGCGCCGATGACGGCGACGTCGATCTCGATGTCCAGCGCCTCGCGTTCGAACTCGGGATCCGCGTAGGGGTCGTCGGTCGCGTAGTGCTCGAACTCGGACGCGGCCTCGATGTACTGGTCCTCGCCGTCGTCGCGAACCCGCTTGTCCCGTTCCCGGCGGTACTTCTCCCGCAGGGCTCCCGGGTCGAAGTCCAGGTCGGGGAAGAGGTTGTGCAGTCGTTCGCGTTCCGATGCCATCGTGCGCTCCAGTCGTGGGTGGGAAAAGATAGTAACCCTTAAGGCCGGGCCACGGCTCGTGAGACGTTACTCGCCGGCGCGCGGATCCACCGACCGCAGGCGGCCAGGCCCCCTGCCGGCGCCGGCCGTCGTCGCACGGTCGAACCAGGCGTCCGCGTCCGCATCGTTGTAGGCGCGCATCGTCGCCTTGATACGCGCTAGCGACCCGTCGGGGTAGGCAGCCAACTGCTCGACCAGGCGTTCGGTCTCCGCCACCACCTCGTCGTCCGGCACGCAGGAGTACGCGACACCGAGTTGCGCGAGTTCGGGTCCGAAGAAACGACGCCCCGTCAGGGTCAGCCTGGCCGCCACGGCTTCTCCGTGCCGCAACCGAAGCCAGGCCATGTTGTAAGGTGCGGCCAGCCCCTGCTGGACCTCTCCCACCTGTATGAACGCGCCTTCGCCGGCGATGAGCAGGTCCGCAGCGAGCGCGACCGCCGCGCCCCCGTTGATCCCGTAGCGCTCGAGCGCCGCGACGACGGGCTTGGAACATTCGAACAGCGCCTTGTGTGCCCGCCGCCAGATGGCGCCGAAACGCGGCAGCCACTCGGGCTCCGGGTCCGCGTTGAAGGCCTTGAGGTCGAGGCCGGAGCAGAATGCCCCACCGGCGCCCCGCAGCAGGATGCAGCGTACGTCCGCATCGGTCGAGAGATCCACCAGACAGTCCGCGAGCGCGACGCCCAGCTCCCCGTCGATGGCGTTGCGGCGCTCGGGCCGGTTCAGAACCAGTTCCGCCCAGCCGTCGCGGCCGACGACCTCTACCACCGCCATGTCGCGCCCCCCTTCTTCGCCGCCCAACCTACCACAGCAACAGCACCAGCCCGAGGACGACCAGCGCGGCGCCGCCGACCTCCGCCGGGCGGACTCGCTCCCGGAACAGCAGCAGCCCGGCCACGAAGGCGAACAGCAGTTCGACCTGGCCGAGCGCACGCACATAGGCCGCCGGCATCAGGGTCATGGCGGAGAACCAACCCGCCGAGGCGAGCATGCCGGCCAGGCCCACCCAGATCGAGGCGCGCCAGGACCGCGCGACCCGCACGAGGGCGCGCGCGTCGCGCCACGCGAGGTATGCGCCCATCCCGAGCGTCTGGACGGCCGTGGCCCCGAGCAGCGTCACCGCCGCCCGCACGTAGAACTCCCCCTCCGGCAGGGCGAGCGAAGCAGCCCGGTAACACACCGCGGACACGGCGAAGCCCGCTCCCGCCGCGATGCCGAGCCAGGCGCCCCGCCCAAGCCCCGACTTGACCAGCGCGCGGGGTCCCGCAGCGCTCCGTACCGAGAGCACCAGGACGCCGACGAGGCTGACGACGATGCCGCCGAGGGCCATCGCCGTCAGCGCATCGCCCAGGATCACGAAGCCGAAGGCCGCAGCCTGCACCGTCTCAGTCTTCGAGTACGCCGTGCTGGCGGCGAAGTTCCGGTGCGCGAAGCTGCGCACGAGCGCCACCGTCCCGAGCGCCTGGAAGAAGCTGCCGGCCAGCATGTTCCAGAACCAGGACGCGTTCGGGACCGGCATGTCGCGGCCGCCGGGGGAGGCAAGGACGAGAACGAACGCCGCCGCGAACGGCAGGGCATAGCAGAAGCGCACATAGGCGGCCTCCTCGTGGAAGAGCCGCTCGGTCAGTCGTTTCTGGAGCGCGGAACGGAGGTTCTGGCAGAACGCCGCAGCTACGGTGATCGGGATCCAGACATCCACGCCTTCCGGGCCGACAGTCGCTCAGGGCGTGGCGGCCGACCCGGCGAAATGGCCGTACGCGCCGCGGAAGAACAGCAGCGGGCCACGTTCGCCGTCGAGGACCTCGATATCCAGCACGCGGCCCACGGCGATGGTGTGGTCCCCCGCGTCGTGCTCCGCTTCGAGGGCGCAGTCCACGTAGGCGAGCACGCCGTCCAGGATCGGGGCCCCCGAGGCGCCGGGCCGCCACCCCACGTCCGCCACCCGACCGCTTTGGGCGAACACGTCCGAGACCGCCTGCTGGTCCTCGCCGAGCACGTTGATGCAGAAGCGCCCGGTCTCCCGGATCCTGGGCCAGCTCGTGCTCGTCTTGCCCGGGCAGACGGCGATCAGCGGCGGCTCGAGCGAGAGCGAGACGAAGGACTGCGCGGCGAAGCCGGCCATGCCCTCCCCGGAGGCGCCGGTGACGATGACGACGCCCGTGCAGAACTGGCCCATCGTGTCGCGGAACTCGCGGCCGTGGAACTTCGTCATGGCGTCCTGGTCAATGCCGGTCAGGCAGGGATCCTCGCATATGCTAAATCGTCACCGCTGGGCGATGCACGGCGCGTCGTAGGGGGGGGCCGGGCGGGCGCCCGCGCCCGCGGCGGGGGAGGAATAACGACCGGGGGGGGCGCACCGCACCCGGTGGGGGATTAAACACGGAC
>VXNE01000687.1 GCA_009840715.1 Gammaproteobacteria bacterium | reverse complement strand
GGTCGAAGAAGCCCGTGGGCATCAGCGTGAACCCGGCGTACTCCACGGGCATCACCGGCCAGTCCTCCGGCCGCGGCACGTGCGTTACCCCCAGCGTGTGCCAAACCACCACGTCGGTGTCCTCGATCGACCGGTTCGCCGCCGCGTAGGCCGCGAGCCCCCCGGCGCCGGAGTGCAGGTTCGTGAACACCCCGCCCGCGGCGTCGAGTTCGCCCGGTGCGTAGGGCGTCACCCAGAGGTTGTGCCGGGCGAAACCGCCGCGCTGCGCGTGCAGCGAGTCCTCGGGCGCGTACATCGTCGACGATCCCTGCGGCAGGAGCTTGTAGCCCACGGGCTTGCCGAGGTGATTCCTGACGCCTTCGTTCACCACACGCCAGTGGCGGGAGCGGGCCGGGTCGACCTCGCGCTGGGCTTCCGACTCCGTCCCGAGCTTCGAGGCCACCGAGCGGAACGCGCTGCCGTAGGGATTGTCGGCGCCCGGTGGCAGGGGCTCGACTTCCAGTTCGTAGACCGAGTTGTTCGGCCCGTCCAGGTTGAAGTCCAGCCGGAAGCAGAAAATGTGCTGGTGGATCGGGGACGCGATCGACTCGGCGATGATCGGCGCCATGTCCGAGTCGGCGTTGTTCTCCACCACGGAGACGCCGACCATGCCCGTCAGCTTGATCTCCACCTGGATCGTGCCGTCGAGGTAGAAGTACCAGTAGAAGCCGTACTCGTAGTTGCCGAGCGTCACGATGGAGCTGACCACGAGCCGGCGGGACCGCCGCACTTCGGGCTTCGGGTGCTGGGTGAACACGTTCGTGTGCTTCCAGAGGATGCCGAAGTCCTCCTCGTGCAGGCAGATCGCGTTCGGCACGTGGCGCGGCTCGCCGTTGCCCTGCAGGACGAAGTTGTCGAAGTAGTGGATCTCGCCCAGACAGTCGCAGCCGTTCACGAGCGAGTTGGCGGCGTGTCCCAGGGCCGCCTCGCCGCCGTCGAAGGCGTGCTTCCAGCCGTGCATGGGCGACGTGTCGCCATACGGGACGACCATGTCCGAGAGCGCCGCCCGGTACAGGATCGGGCGGTCGCGGCCGTCGTCGTCGTAGCGGATGTCGTGCAGGACCAGCCCCTCGGTGGGCTGCATGGACACGCGGAGCTGCCATTTCTGCCAGCGCACGACGTTCCCCTCCACCTCGAAGCTCGGTCCCTCGGGCTGCGTGATCTCGATGGGCTTGAGCCCCTCCCGCAGCCGGTCCACCCGGTCGGCGGCGTACTCGGCCGGGTCCGTCGGCATCGGGAGGACGCCATGGTCCTCGACGACCACCTGCCCGCCGTCGCAGTCGACGTGTGCGGAGAGCCCTTCGAGGGGACGGGCGTAGTAGTTGTCGGCACGGTCGGCGTGCAGGAACGCGATGGCGTGGATGACCCGCGCGTTCGCCGGCAGGTCGGGATGCCGGACGCCGGCCACCCACGGTTCGATGTGCACCAGGGACAGGTCCTCGATGCCGCGCTTCCGCACCGCCGCGATCCAGTCCTCGTTGCGCCAGAGGATCTTCAGCAGGGCGATGTAGTCGTCGGCGGCCACGCTCGCCTGGCCGTCCTCGACCCACGTGAACGCGGCGACGCGTTCCTCCGTCAGGGAGACCCGGGCGTCGAAGCTCTGTCCGCGCTCGCGGTCGTGGCCCACGAGCCGGATGATCCGGTCCCAGGAAGCGCCCGGCTCGAATCCGAGCACGAGGTCCTTCGGCGGCTCGGCGGCGTAGCCGGCCGCGAAGAACGCCGTCTCGCCCAGGCGGCCGGTGTCGCGCAGGATCGCGACCGCCCGCACGAGTTCGTCTCCCGTGCAGGGATCCAGGGGATGCGTGGGTGCGCCCTCGGCCTCGGCCGCAACGGCCATGTCTTCCGCCTGCTGTTCCATGAGTCGTCTCCTCCGTAGTGCTCGCGATACTCCCCCAGTGTGCTTGCGCCCGCAAGGGGCCGGCCCGGCAGCGGATATAATCGTGTCCTCCCATGCCGCCGGCCGTGCCACCCGTGACCACGAAGTTCGATACCGTCGAAGACGCCATCGCGGCGGTCGCCGCCGGGGAACTCGTGGTGGTGGTGGACGACGACGACCGCGAGAACGAGGGCGACCTGGTGATGGCGGCATCGCACGCGACGCCGGAAAGCGTCGCCTTCATGATCCGTCACACCAGCGGCATTCTCTGCACGCCGCTGACCGAGGAGGACGCCAAGCGGCTGCACCTCGACCCGATGGTCGCACGCAACGACGCGCCCCTGTCGACGGCGTTCACGGTAAGCGTCGACTACCGGCACGGTCTCTCGACGGGCATCTCGGCGGAGGAGCGGGCGAACACGGTGCTCGCGCTCGCGAACAGCAACGCCAGTGCGGGTGACTTCGTCCGGCCGGGTCACATCTTCCCCCTGGTGGGGCGGCGCGGAGGGGTCCTGGTCCGCTCCGGGCACACGGAAGCCTCCATCGACCTCGCGACCGCGGCGGGTTGCCCGCCGGTGGGCCTGCTGGCCGAGATCGTGAACGACGACGGCACGGTGAAGCGCCTCGACAGCCTGGTCGAGTTCGCGAGCGAGCACGATCTCAGGATCATCTCCATCGCGGACCTGATCGCGCATCGCCAGCGGCGGGAACGGCTCGTGGAGCGCACCCGGGAGTTCCACGTCAAGACCAGCGTCGGGCGCGCCCGCGCCTACGCGTACCGCACCAAGTTCGAGGACGCGGAACACCTCGCGCTCGTGTTCGGGCGCATCGATGCCGGGCCGGTACCCGTGCGCA
Source organism: Gammaproteobacteria bacterium (assembly GCA_009840715.1). GTDB lineage: Bacteria > Pseudomonadota > Gammaproteobacteria > Pseudomonadales > Azotimanducaceae > VXNE01. The sequence continues at coordinate 3,054 of VXNE01000687.1, read as the reverse complement.
TCCACCGCGAACGGCTCGTGGAGGACATCTTCGGCCCGCAGACCCAACACGATTCGAGCCTGCTGGACCTCTCGCTCGCGCACCTGTCGCGTCTCGGGGGCGGCGTGCTGATCTACCTGCGGAGCGGGTTCGTGGGCGTTCCCCTCGACAGCCTCGACGAATCGCAGCCGCAGTCGCGTGAACACGCCCGCCAGGCGGAGTGGCTCGAGGTGGGCGTGGGCGCGCAGATCCTCAAGGACCTGGGGTTGTCCGCGATCCGAATCCTCGCCGCCCGCGACATCGACTACGTCGGTCTCGACGGTTTCGGGCTGACCGTGGAGGGGACGGAGCTCTTTACCGGGGGAGTTACGGGGGGAGTCACCGGAGGAGACACGGCCGACGGAGCATGAGCGCTCCGCCCGTCATCGGCGTCACCCTCGGAGATCCGGCCGGCATCGGGCCCGAGGTGCTGGTCAAGGCCCTCGACTCGATCGACCGCGGCGCGATGCGGCTGGCGCTGTACGGAACGGGCTGGGCCCTCGAGCGGGGTGCCGAGGCAGCGAACGCGACCGTGTCCTTCAGGCGGTGGCCGGACGTGACGGCCATCGACTGGTCAACCCCCGAGTGGCCGCTGATCGACGTGGGGATCGAGGCGCCCGCGGACTTCCGGATGGGCGAGGTGTCGGCCGTTTGCGGGGACATCGCGGTGCGGGCCGTGGAAGCCGCCGCCCGGGACGCGCTTGCCGGCCGCACGGCGGCGATGATGACCTGTCCCATCAACAAGGAAGCCATTCACGCCGCGGGCTATGTCGACGACATCGGTCACCAGGAGATCCTCGGGCGCCTCGCCGGCGTCGAGTGGACCGCCACGATGCTGATGACGCCGGGCCTGAAGGTGGTGCACCTCTCGACCCACAAGCCGCTCATCGAGGCCGCACGCTACGTCACCCGCGCGAACGTCCTGGAGAAGCTGCGCCTGACCCACGACACGCTGACCCGCTGGGGTCTGGCGGCGCCGCGCATCGCGGTGGCGGCCCTCAATCCCCACGGCGGGGAAGGGGGGCTGCTCGGGCGCGAGGAGATCGACGAGATCGGCCCTGCCGTGTCGGACGCTCGCGCCGGGGGCGTGCACGCCGCGGGACCAATCCCCGCGGACTCGGTGTTCAACCGCGCCATCGCCGGCGAGTTCGACGTGGTGCTCGCGCTGTTCCACGACCAGGGACACATCGCCGTCAAGGTCCACGACTTCCACCACAGCGTCACCGCCACGCTCGGTATCCCGTTCGTGCGGACCTCCGTGGATCACGGGACGGCTTTCGACATCGCGGGGCAGGGCGTTGCCGACCCCACCGGCGCCGGGGCGGCGCTCGATGCCGCGGCGATGCTGGCGGCCGGGAATCTGTCCTGACGCGCGCCGCCTACCCCGCGGCGCTCGGGAGCTTCACCTTCGGCGCGACGAAGGTCCTGCCATGCCGCTGCTGCAGCCATGGGTCGTCCTCGCGCGCCAGCATGCGCAGGTAGTCCGGGTCCGCACTGCGCGCGAACGTCTCGGCCGCCAGGTTGCCGCGGTAGTCCTGCTGGGGGATGTAGTACGGCCGACAGTGCAGGCCGTGGATGCTGAGGCGCAGTCCCGGCGTCCGCTTGCGGAACGACCCGTGCCAGGTGGCCCCGTGGAACAGGACGAGGGAGCCGGCCGGAGCTTCCACCGGGACCGCTTTCGCCGCCGCTTCCGGAAAGCGCGGCGTGGTGCCCCGGCGGTGGCTCTCCGGCACGTAGCAGAACGCCCCGTCCTCGCGGGTGTAGTCGGTCAGCAGCCAGTTCATGTTGGCGACGTAGGGCGTGCGCACCGGCCAGGGCCTGGGCGCGGCCGGATCCGTGTCCGCGTGCAGCGGCGTGGTGAACGGGCCGTCGTGGGTGTCCGGCGTCCGCCACTTGATCCAGCCGTTGGACGTCGACATGCGGTGCACGTCGCCCAGCAGGTGCCGGAACATCGTCTTCTTCACGGGATTCACGGCGATCTCCTCGAAGACGCTTCCGATGTCCGGACCGTGTTCCTGGCCGGCGTAGATCAGGTGGGTGACGAAGAACTGCCCGATCGCCGCCGCCGGGCTGTCCAGCTCGTCGACGCAGCCGTCGGCCAGGTCGAAGCGGCCGCCTGTGCGCTCCGAAGCGACCGCCAGCAGTGCCTGGCGTCCCCGTTCGGCGAAGTCCGGCCCGAAGCCCGTGCGTTCCGCGGGCACGACGCAGAGGCCCTGGTCATCGAGTTCGCGTACGTATTCCCCGAGCGACAGGCGCTCGATCTCGGCTTCGAGCGGCGGAAGGTCGAGGGCAGGTCGTCTCATGTCGGTGGCCACCGTTTTCCTGCATTGGAGCCTACCGCCGCCGACGGCAGAGTCCAGAGGCGCCGCGGCGCGGCTTGCGCGGCCAGGCCTGCGCGGCCCGGTGGAAATCCGCATGGGCGAAGTGCACACTCGCCCGAGCCGAGTCGAGGACTGGAGGACATCGCATGAAGGCGGCCGTGTTTCGGGAGGTGAACGTGCCGATGGAGGTCGAGGAGATCACCATCGACAAGCCCGGGCCGAGGGAGGTTCTCGTACGGACGGCGGCCGCGGGCGTCTGCCACTCCGACATGCATTTCTTCAATGGGACGTATCCTGGCGCCCTGCCGATCGTGCTCGGTCACGAGTCGGCCGGCATCGTCGAGCAGGTGGGCTCGGACGTCAGCTACGTCAAGCCCGGCGACCACGTCATCACCTGCCTGTCCGTCTTCTGCGGACACTGCGAGTATTGCCTGACCGGCCACATGTCGCTGTGCGACGAGCCCGAAGTGCGCCGGGGTCCGAAGGACACCCCACGGTTGTCGAAGGAAGGCGTCAGCCTCGCCCAGTTCGCGAACCTCAGTTCCTTCGCCGAGCAGATGCTGGTGCACGAGCACTCCGTCGTGAAGATCCGCGACGACATGCCCCTGGACCGCGCCGCCCGGCTAGGGTGCGGCGTCACGACCGGCGGGGGGGCGGGCCTCCACCCCGCCCCGGGGGGGGCGGGCGCGACCGGGGCGGGGGTGGGGTGCGGGGG
>VXNE01000131.1:1656-5851 GCA_009840715.1 Gammaproteobacteria bacterium | reverse complement strand
AGGTACACGACCACGAACGACCCGCCCCCGTTCTCGCCGGTCACGTAGGGGAAGCGCCAGATGTTGCCCAGGCCGACCGCGAAGCCCACCGCCGCCATCATGAAGCCGAACCGCGTGGACCATCGGATGGAAGTGCGAGCTGGCAACTGGTTTCCCCCCTGTCGGATTGGCGGACATCGGGGGCGCCCTCTGGCGCCGCCCCGGTCCCAATGTTAGCGTTGCCGCATGGCCGCTCTCAAAGACGCGATCGCGCTCCTCGAACAGGGGGAGTGGGAGGCCGCTCACGGTATTGTGCAGAAGGACGGTTCCGCCCTCGGCAGTTGGGCGCACGGCATCGTGCACGTCATGGAGGGGGACCTCAGGAACGCCGGCTACTGGTACCGGCGCGCCGGCAGGGAACTTCCGGAGGAGGTGGACGTCGGGGCCGAGGTCGCCGCGCTCAAGGCCGAAGTCGGTTAGCGCTACCGGTCCCGGGCGCGAACGGCCCGCACCATGAGAAAGTTCGCCATCGGTCTGCTCGCCCTCTTCCGGCGCGTCGCACTCGCACTGCGCCGGATGGGCGGCACGACCGAGGACGACCTGGCCGCCCGCCGGGTGGTCAGCGGGCAGGCCTGGGACGAGTTCTGCGACACCTTGAAGGCCGCCGGCGCATCGCTCAACTTCCCTGGCGCGCCACGAGACGCCTTCAACCAGGCGGAGGGCTATCGGTACCTCACCCGCCTGACCCGGGCCGGCCTCATGGCCTTCGTCGAACATGCCGACCCGCGGGCTCCTGTCCTGCACCGCGTCGCCCACGAAACGGTCAAGCTGGGCGCGGACAACCCGGACAACTACTACCAGACGGCGGCCATCTCGGGCGCCTACGAGTACCGGATCACCGGCCGCCGCAACACGGTGACCTACCTCGGCTTCGGAACCCAGGCCGGCCACTACGGCCAGGGGGGCGGTCTGCCGCCGACCGGGTACATAGAGGCCAGTGAACTCGACATGGATGCCGACGGCGGTTTCGAACTGCTCCTGTCCACGGAACCGCGGGAGGGGAACTGGCTGCCGATGACCCCGGAAACCGGCACGCTCATCGTGCGCCAGACCTTCCTGGACCGCGAGACCGAGGTTCCCGCCGACCTGCACATCGAACGCGTCGCCCGGCGCGGAGAGGAGGGGCGTCAGAAGCCGCTGACGCCGAGCCAGATCGACGCCGGCCTGAAGTCCGTCAGCACGCTCGTCGCGGGCGCGTCGCTGCTCTTCGCGAAATGGGCGCGCGACTTCCAAAAGCACAGCAACGCGCTCCCCCGGTTCGACCAGGAAACCTCCAACGCCGCGGGCGGCGATCCGAACATCGCCTACTACCACAGCCACTGGGCGCTCGGCCCGGACGAGGCCCTCGTCATCGAGGCGATGCCACCGCCGTGCGAGTACTGGAACTTCCAGCTCAACAACTACTGGATGGAGTCCCTCGACTACCGTCACCACCGCATCCACACCAACAAGCACCTGGCCCGCTACGAACCCGACGGCTCCATCCGCCTGGTCGTGGCGCACGAGGATCCAGGGCTGCCGAACTGGATCGAGACCGCAGGTCATGCGTCAGGCACGATGTGCTTCCGCTGGGTGCGGGCCGACGCGCATCCGGAGCCTCGTACGCGGGTCTGCAAGCTCCACGAACTCGACGCGCTCCGGGGCTGACATGGAGACGCCGACGGACTACGAGCGGCCGTATCGGCCGGCGCCGGTCCGCGTCGTCAACGCCCTCGGCCGGGGCATCGACCGGCTTCGCGCCCAACCGGGCCTCGACGTCGGAACGATGCTCGCCCGTGCCCGAAAGCGGACGGGGCTGTCCGACTACGGCGACGAGTGGTTCCTTACGCCGCTCCGCGTCCTCGTGGACTCCATCAACGCCGAGGCACGACTCACGCCCGTGGGCAGATGGATCCAGCGCCAACGCATCGAGGCGGCACTGGCGACGCGGCTGCGCCTGGAGGACCTGCTTCGACGCCACCCGGAAATCCACGACATCGACCTCGGCAACGTCATCGTCGTCGCCGGGCTCCAGCGGACCGGCACCACCGCGCTGCACCGCCTGATCGCCTCGCACCCGGAAGTACGCGCCGTGACCGCTTGGGAGGGCATGCACCCGCTCCCCCTGCCGGGCGACACCCGTGACCGGCCCCGCGCCCGGCTGCGCCGCGCCAGGTGGGCGGAGCGCGGCATCGCCTACCTCGCGCCCGCCTTCTTCGCCGTGCATCCCGCCGAGCACGACGCGCCCGAGGAGGACGTGCTCCTGCTCGACCTGTGCTTCATGAGCCAGTCTGCGGAAGCCACGATGCACGTACCGGGCTACGCCCGATGGCTCGCCGGCCAGGACCACACGCGCTGCTACGAGTATTTCCGCACCGTGCTCCGGGCGCTGGCGTGGCAGCGTCCCACGCGGCACTGGGTGCTGAAGACGCCCCACCACCTCGAGTACCTCGACGTCCTGCTCGCGGTCTTTCCGGAGGCCATCGTCGTGCAGACACACCGCGACCCGGGGCAGTGCGTGGTCTCCTTCTGCAGCATGGTCGCCCACGGCAGGGGAGTGTTCAGCGATCGCGTCGACCCCCGGGAGGTCGCGGCGCACTGGGTCCGGAAAATACGGCGCATGGTCGACCGGGCCGGCGACGTGCGCGCGGCCTCGGATCCCGGCCGTTTCGTCGACGTCTCCTACTACGAGTTGCTGCGGGACCCGATCGCGCAACTCAAGAGGATTTACGATCAGGCCGGAATGCCGCTCGGCGACGGCGCCCTGCGGGCGGCGGAAGACACGGTCCGCCGCAACCCGCAGCACCGGTATGGCCGCCATGTCTATGACCCGGAGAGTTTCGGCCTGACGGCGGAGTCCATCGAGCGGTGTTTCGCCGCCTACCGCGAGCGGCACGCCATCCCCCGGGAGCGGGCCGACCCGGTAAGTCCGCCATGAAACGCATCGTCGAGTCGATCGCGAAGGCGCTGCGCGACAGGGGATCGGTCGAGGCCACGGTGTCTCCCCTGCCGCCCGATGTCCGCATCGACGGCAAACGCTGCCTGGTGACCGGCGCGAACACGGGGCTCGGCAAGGCCGTCGCCATCGAATTCGCGCGGCGCGGGGGCCACGTCCTGATGGCCTGCCGCGGAGGTCATCCGCACGCCGGGGAGGAGGTACGGCGCGCGTCCGGCTCGGACCGCGTCGAGATGCTGCGGGTCGACCTGGCGGACCTGCGTTCCGTACACGACCTCTGCGACACGCTGCGCAACCGGCAGGTGGTTCTGGACATCGCCGTGCTGAACGCCGGCCTGATGCCGGCCCGCGCGCGCCGCTCCCACGAGGGCTTCGAACTGATGTTCGCCGTGCACTTCCTGGCGAACCGGGTGCTCCTCGACCGATGGCTTGCGGATGGCGTGATCCGTCCCGTCACCGCGGGCGACGCACCGCCACGGGTCGTCTTCGTCGCGTCGGAGGCGCACCGGTCCTCCGGGCCCATCGACTTCGAGCGCTTCGGCGCCTTCCAGGACTACGGCATCCGCGACGGCCTCAAGTACTACGGGCTCTCGAAGCTGCACCTCTGCACGTACGCGACCGAACTCTCCCGGCGGCTGAACCCCGACGCGCAGACCCGGGTCGCCGTGCATGCCCTGTGCCCCGGGCCCGTCGCCTCGGACATCGCGCGCGAGGCGCCGCTCGCGCTCAAGCCGCTGCTGGCGCCGATCATGAAGCGCTTCCCGAGTCCGGCGCGAGCGGCGGAACCCGTGAGCTACCTGTGCTGCGCCCCGGACCCGGGCACGCGCAGCGGCATGTACCTGCACATCCTGCGCGAGAAACGTCCATCCGACCTCGCCACCGACCCCGCCAACGGCGCGCGGCTCTGGGACGTCAGCGAGGCGCTCGTGCAGCGGTACGCTCCCGTCCGGCCGGCCTGAGGCGCATGGCGGACGGGCACCTCGGCGACATGGTCCGGAACGCGCTGCTGCACACGTTCCACCTCGTCACGCCCAAGCCGCGGGCCCGCCGTGTCGACCTGTCCGGCCGGCGCATGATGGTGACGGGGGCGTCCGCGGGCTCCCTCGGCTACGAGATCGCCAGGACCCTCGCGGCCTTGTGCGCGGGCGTCGTAGTCACCCCGCACCACCACACCGCCGGGCTAGCTCGGGCGCGGCCGCGGGGCCACAACCCGCCAGGGTG
>VXNE01000131.1:0-1646 GCA_009840715.1 Gammaproteobacteria bacterium | reverse complement strand
TCGTCGACGCGGCGGGGCTGGATCTGACGCTGCGGCGGCGCATCAACGCGTACGGGGGCTAGGGCGACCGCGTCACGGCCCGCCGCCTGGACCTTCGTGACCCCCGTAGCGTCGCCGACTTCGCGAACTGGTATGGAGAGGAATACGCCGAACTCGACGTGCTCGTGAACAACGCCGGCATCCTGCTGGACCCGCTCGGGCGGTGGCGGGAGCCCCGGCTGTCGCCCGACGGGGTGGAGATCCACTGGCGCACCAACTACCTGGGGACGTTCCAGCTCACGGCCGCGTTGCTTCCCCTGCTGCTCGAGAGCGGGCGCCGAAGCGGTGACGCGCGGGTGGTCAACGTCTCGTCGCACCAGCACACCCGCGGTCGCAACGCACGGCTCTTCGCCCCGTCCGGCCGCTACCACTCGTGGGACGCCTACGGCCAGTCCAAGCTGGCGCTCACTCACCTGGCTTCCGAGCTACAGCGCCGGCATGGCGGCGATGGCTTCCTGCGCGCTGTCGCCATCCATCCGGGGTCCGTGTACACCAACATGATCGCCAGGGGGATTGCCGCTACCCACGGCCTTGGGGCCCTGCGTGCACTCGCCGCCCCGCTCGCGGCGCTGGTCCTCCTGAACCCGGAGCAGGGCGCGCAGACCGCCATCCATTGCGCCACCCACGCGGATGTCCGCGGCGGGGGCTACTACGAGCGGTGCGCCCCGGCCCGGCCGTCGCCGGACGCCCTGGACGAGACCGCCGCCGCGCGGCTCTGGGAGCAGTCGCAGGAATGGGCCACCGGGCGCTACACTCGCTCGCCCCTTGCCCCCGGTGGAACTGCATGGCCGAACCCAGGATGAAGCGACCCCCACCCACCGCGGGCCTGCGCCATGTCGCCCTGCACGCCCGGACCTTTGACGCGACGCTCGCGTTCTACCGGGACGTCATGGGCATGGCCATCGAGTGGCAGCCGGATGAGGACAACTGCTACCTGACGTCCGGTACGGACAACCTGGCGCTGCACCGCGCGGAAGGCAGCCCGGACGAAACGGGCCAGCGCCTCGACCACATCGGCTTCCTCGTCGACCGGATGGACGATGTCGACGACTGGCACGCCTTCCTGTCCGACCGCGGCGTGCCGATCCTGCACGCGCCGAAGACCCACCGGGACGGCGCGCGGAGCTGCTACTGCTCGGATCCCGAGGGCACGACGGTCCAGATCATCTATCACCCGCCGCTGAGTCGCGAGTAGCCCAAACGGCGACCATCGCCTCCGCTCGCTCGCGCTCAACCCGACCTGACGAACCCCGGGTGCGCCAACAGCGCGCGGTCGAACGTGTACGTGACCGCCGCGCCGCGAGCCGCGGCAGACTCGCCGATCAGGTAGTCCGAGAAGTCGGCGTCGCCAGTCTCGTAGCTCGCAACGGCGCGCACGATGGCTGGCCGGTCGATGAACTCGAACTCCTCCGCGTCGAGCAACCGACGCAAGGTCTCGGCCACCCTCGCCCTGGAAAACCCGTAGGCGGAGTCCAGCACCCACTCCAGTTCGCAGAGCACGATGTCCGGCAGCAGCACCCTGTCGCCCGCCGACGCCGTGCTCTACACCAACGCCTGTAGCGCGACTGCCTAACCAGGCTCGTGCTCGAGGAGCCCTCGGAAAAACA
>VXNE01000142.1:4727-5871 GCA_009840715.1 Gammaproteobacteria bacterium | reverse complement strand
GCGCCCTTTGGCCCGCTCAAGCCTGCGGGGTGGTTTGCGCAGACCAGGCGCGGGGGGGCGCGGCGCCGCCGGGGGCGCGCGGCCCGCTTTTGATGGGGGCGGGCGGCGCGCTGAGCACGGCCCTCGACTCGGGCAACGCGATCTTGCGGGAGAGCGTCAAGCCGCGGCCCGCGCCGCAGGCGGTGTCAGAGCATGCTCGCGAGGAAGTCGACGGTCCGTTGGTAAGCCCCGTCGTCGACATGCATGACGACCGCGTTGAGGTCCGTGACGCCAGCGTTGCGGAACCGCTCGAGCTGGGTGCGGAACGCGTTTTCGTCGCCCAGGATCGCGACATCTGCCGGACCGGCCGCGCCTTCGCGGTCGAGCATGCCCCGGTAGGAAGGCAACTGGCCGTAGCTCGCGAGTCCCGCGTTTATCTTCTCGCGCGCGGCGTCCGCGTCGTGCGTCACCGCCACGGTTATGCCGCCCACCACCCGAGGGGCCGGCCGCCCGGCCTCGCCCGCGGCGGCGGAGAGGCGGCGGACGATGTGCTCTTCCATGGTTTTCGGTCCGACCATCCAGGTGTTGGTTCCGTCGGCCAACTCCCCCGCCACCTTGAGCATGGCCGGCCCCAGCGCCGCGACGACCGTGGGGACAGGGTCCGCGCCCGGGATCGTCAACTGGAGCCCGTGCACCCGGTAGTGCTCCCCGTCGAAGTTCAGCGCCTCGCCCCGCAGCGCCGGCATCAGCACGGAGAGGTATTCCCGCATGTGCCGGGCCGGTCGATCGTAGGAGAAGCCGAGCATGTCCTCGATGACGATCTTGTGCGACAGCCCGATGCCCAGCGTCAAGCGGTTGTCCGTGGCGGCAGCGGCGGTCATGGCCTGTTGGGCGATGGCGGTCGGATGGCGCGGATAGGTCGGCGTCACCGCCGTACCGAGCCCGATCCGCTCGGTCTCGCGGCCGATCACCGTCAGCGCCGTGATGGCGTCGAACGAGAAGATGTTGGGCAGCCAGAACGTGTCGAAGCCGCGCTCGTCCGCCCGACGGGCGATCGCGACGACGTCGTCGAGGGTGGCCCCAGCGGCCGTCGGGTCGGCGCCGAAGTTGATGCCTATACGCATGCGTCGCTCTCCAGGGAAGGAAAGCGGCAAGCGTACAACAC
>VXNE01000142.1:0-4717 GCA_009840715.1 Gammaproteobacteria bacterium | reverse complement strand
GAGTTCAGCGATCATGCCGCTCGTCGGGGCAGCGAGATCGGGCGCGCGGACGAAACGGTGACTGGCGAACCGGACGACCTCTCAGCATGGCTCAGGCCGCGAGGGGCGCCAGGACGCTGATCGCCTCGCGCCGGCTTGCCAACCCCCGGACGGCGTGCGGATAATCGCCGCTTTTTTCGGGGAGTACCGATGGCCGGCAACGAGACGATCGCCATCCTCGGCGGCACGGGCGACCTCGGCACGGGCCTGGCGATACGCTGGTCGCGCGCGGGACACCGTATCGTGATCGGCTCCCGCCGGCTGGAGAAGGCCCAGGCTGCGGTGGACCACCTCGCGACGATCTCCCCCGAGACCCCCGCGGTCCCGATGGAGAATCCCGGCGCCGCGGCGGCGGGCGACATCGTGGTGCTCACCGTGCCCGCGGAACACCAGGTCTCGACGTTGGAGACCGTGCGGGAGGGGCTGACCGGCAAGATCCTCATCGACGTGACGGCCCCGCTGGTGCCACCCCGGGTAGGAACGGTCCAGCTTCCGAAGGAAGGCTCGGCGGGCAAGCGGGCGCAGGACCTTCTCGGGGACGACGTGATGGTCGTCTCGGCGTTCCAGAACATCGCCGCCCACCTGCTCCAGGAAGACGTGCGCATCGAGTGCGACGTGCTCGTCGCCGGCAACAAGCGCGCCGCGCGGGACAAGGTCATCGAACTGATCGCCGAGGCGGGGCTCACCGGCTGGCACGCCGGGCCAATCGAGAACGCGGCGGCGGCGGAGGCGCTCACCAGCATCCTCATCCAGATCAACCGGCGCCACGAGATCTCCCACTCCGGCATCAAGATCGTCGGCCAGTCGGACCACTGACCATCGCCGCGCCCACGCTCACCGTCATCGGCGTCGAGGGGCTGCCCATGGTGGCCCTCGGGGACGATCTCGCGGACCTGCTGCTCGACGCCCTCGCTGCGCAGGACCTGGTGCTCGAGGACGGCGACGTGCTGGTCGTCGCGCAGAAGATCGTCTCGAAGGCCGAGGGGCGCCTGGTTCGCCTCGCGGACGTGACGCCTTCCCCGGAAGCGGAGGTCCTGGGTCGGGAAACGGACAAGGACCCGCGCCTCGTGCAACTGATCCTCGACGAGTCGACGGACGTCGTCCGCAAGAAGCCCGGCGTCCTCATCGTCCGGCACGCGCTCGGCATCGTGGGCGCCAACGCGGGCATCGACCAGTCAAACATCGAACACGGCGAAGACGAGTCCGCCCTGCTCCTGCCCGAGGATCCGGACGCGTCCGCCGCCCGTCTCCACGCGGAACTCCTGCGCCGGACGGGCCGCCACGTCGGCGTGATCATCAGCGACAGCGCGAACCGCCCGTGGCGCCTCGGCACGGTCGGTATGGCGATCGGCGCCGCCGGCGTCGCCCCTCTCCACGATCACCGGGGCGGGACGGACCTGTTCGGACGCGAGCTCAAGGTCACGCTCATCAACCGAGCCGACAGCCTCGCAACCGCCGCCACGCTGGTGATGGGCGAGACGACGGAACGCATCCCGGCCGCCCTTGTGAAGGGACTTGCCCCGGACGTCACGAGCGAGGGCGCCGCATCCATCCTCCGTCCCCTGGAGGAGGACCTGTTCCAATGAGGCTCATCGCCCTGACGGGCGGCATCGGCGGGGCGAAGCTCGCGCTCGGGTTCGCGAAGCTGCTCACGCCGGACGAGGTGTCCTTCGTGGTCAATACCGGGGACGATTTCGAGCACCTCGGCTTCCACATCTCCCCGGACGTCGACACCCTCACCTATACCCTGGCGGAGGAAGCGAATCCCGAAACCGGCTGGGGACGCCGGGACGAGACCTGGCACTTCATGGAGACGCTGGAGCGCTTCGGCGGCGAGACCTGGTTTCGCCTCGGCGACCGCGACTTGGCCCTGCACGCGTTCCGGCGCACCCGCCTGGACGCCGGCGCGACGCTGACCCAGGTGACCCGGGAACTCTGCGGAAAGCTCGGCATCGCGCACGACGTCTGGCCCATGTCCGACGACCCCGTGCGCACCCGCGTGCGCACCTCCGACGGCTTTCTCGCGTTCCAGCACTACTTCGTCCGGGACCGTTGCGCGCCGGCCGTCACGGGTTTCGAGTTCGCGGGCATCGACGCCGCGGCCGTGAACCCGGAACTGGTCGCGGCGCTCCGGGAGCCCGTGCGCGCCGTCGTGATCTGTCCGTCGAATCCGTTCGTGTCGGTCGACCCGATCCTCGACATCCCGGGCATGCGCGACCTGCTACGAGGTGCCGGGGCCCCGGTGATTGCGGTTTCGCCGATCATCGGCGGACAAGCCATCAAGGGGCCCACGGCGAAGATGATGCGGGAACTCTCCATCCCCGCGACCACCGAGCAGGTCGCGGCCCATTACGCGGGTCTGATCACGGCCTTCGTGCTCGATGAGCAAGACGCATCCGCGCAGCCGGCGGTCGAAGCCATGGACCTCGACACGATCGTCGCGCAGACGGTCATGGGCACGCTGCAGGACCGCGTGGACCTCGCCCGCACCGTGCTCGACTTCACCGACAGGCTGCGGGCCGCGCTGCGGCCAACGGCCAACTGAGCCGCGATCCGGCCATGTGGGCGCTGGTGCCGTTCAAGGGAGCCGAGGGCGCGAAGGGACGCCTCGCGCCCGCCCTGACCGAGCCGGAGCGCCGGGAGCTATCCCTGGCGATGATCCGCGACGTGCTCGCGGCGCTGGCGGCGTCCCGCCTCGACGGCATCCTCATCGTGTCGCGGGCGCCGGTGGCGCGGGACCTGGCGCGTGAGTTCGCCGTGGACGTGTTCGAGGAGACCGTCCGCGGACTGACCGGAGCGGTCACCGAGGCGAGCGACCACGTGGCGGTCCGCGGCGGGACCGGGACGCTGATCGTGCACGGCGACGTACCCCTGCTGACACCCACGGAGGTCGCGGCCGTGCTCGATGGCCACGACGACGTCACCCTCGTGCCGGACCGGCACGACATCGGCACGAACTGCATCGCCGCGACGCCCCCGAATGCGATGCGCTACCAGTTCGACGGGACGAGTTTCGCGCCGCACCAGGCGCTGGCGCGCGCCGCCGGGATCGAGCCCCGCGTGGTGCGGCTGCCGGGGCTCGGACTCGACATCGACACGCTGGACGCGCTACGAGACTTCGCGGAACGCGCGGGCGACACGCGCACCGGCCGATACCTGCGCGAGAGCGGTCTGGCGCAGCGCCTTGCCGAACCGCATAATGCCTAGCTTCATCCAGGGCTCCCAGGGCGATCCATGCAACCCGACGACGTGCTGAAGGCCGCCATCGAGGGCGTATTGCCGACCGAAGAGGAAGCGCTCGCCCTCGCCGACTTCGCCGACACGAAGGCTTTTGCCGAGGTCGCCTCGACCCTGCGGGACCGCGGCTTCCTGAACGTCGTCACCTACTCGCGCAAGGTCTTCATTCCGCTGACGCACCTGTGCCGCGACGTCTGCCACTACTGCACGTTCGCGCAGACGCCCCGGAACCTCGACACACCCTATCTCTCCCTCGACCAGGTGCTCGACGTGGCGCGCGAAGGCGCGGCGCTCGGCTGCAAGGAGGCCCTGTTCACCCTCGGCGAGAAGCCCGAACTGCGCTACCGCGCCGCACGTGAGTGGCTGGCAGAGCATGGCTACGGGACGACCCTGGAATACCTGCGCGACGCGGCGTCCGCGGTGCTTTCGGAGACCGGCCTGCTGCCCCACCTGAACCCGGGCAACATGACCCCGGAAGAGGTCACGGCGCTGCGTCCCGTCGCGCCTTCGATGGGCATCATGCTGGAGTCCGCGTCCGACCGCCTCACCGAGAAGGGGATGCCGCACTACGGCTCCCCGGACAAGGTGCCGGCCGTCCGCCTGCGGACCCTCCACGACGCCGGGGCCGCGCGTGTCCCGATGACCACCGGGATCCTGATCGGCATCGGCGAGACCCGGCGCGAACGGATCGAGTCCCTCCTGGCCATCCGGGGCGTGCACGAGGCGCACGGCAACATCCAGGAGATCATCGTCCAGAACTTCCGCGCCAAGCCGGGCACGAAGATGCACGCGGCGCCGGAACCGGACCTCGAGGACCTGCTCTGGACCATCGCGGTCGCCCGCATCGTCTTTGGGGCGGACATGAGCGTGCAGGCGCCGCCGAACCTGAGCCCCGGCGTGCTGCCACGCATCGTGGACGCCGGCATCAACGACTGGGGCGGCGTGTCCCCGGTCACGCCGGATTTCGTCAATCCGGAAGCCCCCTGGCCGCACCTCGCCGAACTCGAGCGCGAGACGGCGCAGGCGGGCAAGTACCTCCACGAGCGGCTGACGGTCTACCCCGCCTACGCGCTCGATGCGGACCGGTGGCTCGACGCCGATCTCCGGAGCCGGGTGCTCGACCGGATCGACGGCGAGGGGCTGCCGCGCACCGACGGCTGGTCACCCGGCGAGGAGCTGGACCCGCCGGAAGAGACCCTCGAGCGCATCCACCGGCCGCCGGCCACGGTGTCGCCGGAAATCAAGGACATCCTCACGCGGGCAACGGCCGGAGACGACCTCGACGAATCCGCGATCGTGCGGCTCATCCGTGCCCGCGGCGACGACTTCAACGCCGTGGTACAGGCGGCGGACGCCCTGCGTGTCGAGACGAGGGGCGACGTGGTCAGCTACGTCGTCAACCGCAACATCAACTACACCAACATCTGCTACTTCAAGTGCC
>VXNE01000281.1 GCA_009840715.1 Gammaproteobacteria bacterium | reverse complement strand
CCGGAGGCGGAGGCGGTGCCGAGCGCGCGCGAACTGCGTTCGCGGTGCGAGGGACGGGACCGGCTCTGGGGCGCTCGCAAGAGATCGCCAGCCCGGCTTCGCGTACGCTTGGCCGGGTCCGCCGTTGCAGATGGGCCGTGTCATGACAACGTCGAGGAGTACCGGAACCCTGTACGTGGTAGCCACGCCCATTGGAAACCTGGAGGACCTCACCGTGCGAGCGGCAAACGTCCTCAAAGCGGTTGAGACAGTGGCCTGCGAAGATACCAGACGCTGCCGCATCCTGTTGCGGCACATCGACGCCTTCCCCGGTGAACTCCTGAGCCTGCACGATCAGAACGAGGCGCCCGCGGCGCGGCGCGTCATGCGGCGGCTGCAGGGAGGGCGGGACGTGGCGCTGGTCTCCGACGCCGGCACGCCGCGGCTGTCCGACCCCGGCTTCGAGCTGGTGCGGGCCGCGCACGACGCAGGCATCGCCGTCAGCCCCGTCCCCGGCCCGAGCGCGCTCACCGCCGCGCTTTCCGCGTCACCCCTGCCGGCGGCGCCCTGTACGTTTGAGGGTTTCCTGCCGGCCAGGAAGGGGCCTCGTCGGCAGGCACTGACGAAGCTCCTCCGGAGACCCGAGACGACCGTGTTCTTCGAGGCCCCCCACCGTCTCGCGGGGACGCTCAAGGACCTCGAGGACCTGGGCGCCGGCGAGCGTCAGATCACGGTCTGCCGGGAGATGACCAAGGCGTTCGAGACGATCGTGCACGGACGGGTTGCGGCGGCCATGACGCGCATCGGCCCCTTGCGGGGCGAGTTCGTGTGCGTGCTCGAGGGTTCCGGGGAACCGCCGCCGTCCGGCGGGGAAGCGTTGCTCGAACTCCTCCTCGAGGAGCTGCCGCCGGGACGCGCGGCACGGCTCGCGGCGCGCGCCACGGGCGAGTCCCGGACGGCGCTCTACCGCCGGGCAACGCGCGGCCGTGGTATGGTCGACGCGCGAGCCGGCCAGGCAGCCGCCGTCGCCGCGGGGGTTCCCCCGGAGGCGGAGGAAAGTCCGGGCTCCACGGAACAGGGCGCCAGGTAATCCCTGGGGGGCGCGAGCCCACGGAAAGTGCAACAGAGAGCAGACCGCCGCGGCCCACCGCCTCCGGGCGAACGCCGCGGTAAGGGTGAAAGGGTGCGGTAAGAGCGCACCGCGTGCGACGGTAACGTCGGCGGCTAGGCAAACCCCGCCCGGAGCAAGGCCAAATTGGAATCCGCAGGGCGTGTTCCGCGCCGGATTCGGGTAGGCCGCAAGAGGCGACCGGTGACGGTCGTTCCCAAGATGAATGGCTGCCCGCGACAGAACCCGGCTTATCGGCCGGCTCGCTCCGATCCTGAGCGTCCGCGCTGGAACGGCTTGGGCTGGGGCCAGGAGCCTTCAGCCGGGGGAGCGCGAGGGCGGCCCGCGCAGGGGCTTGCCCTTCGCAAGCAGACTCAGCGCTCGCCAGGGCGACGGCTTCGGTGGCGCTAGCGCCACCCGTCGCCTCCCGCTCCAAAACACGCCCAGAAAAACCGGTTGACACCCTCTACGGCGCTTCTATAGTAGCCGCAAGTGGGAAATAGTGGGTAAATGTGGGTGAAGTTGTCAGATCGTGGCAATCCCACGCCATCCCCCCTCTGGTCGAGGTGAATGTTCCGCGGCATCAACAGCGTGACGCTCGACGCCAAGGGCCGGATGGCCCTCCCCGCGCGCCATCGCGAGGCTATCCGGGCCCGTTCGGCGGGCCGGCTGGTGACGACCATCGACTCCAGGGACCCCAGCCTCCTGATGTACGCCCTGCCGGACTGGGAGGCGCTCCAGGCCCGCCTGCAGCAGATGTCGAACATCCGCGGGCCGGTGCGGCTCCTGCAACGGCTGCTGATCGGCCACGCGACCGACATGGAGCTCGACGCCAACGGGCGCGTGCTGCTGCCGCAAATGCTGCGGGAACACGCGGGGCTCGAGCGGAAACTGGTCGTGGTCGGCCAGGGCAACAAGATCGAGATCTGGAGCGAGGGCAGTTGGCAGGAGCGGATGGAGAACTGGCTCGGCAAGGACTTGGAGACCGCTCTCGAACAGGTCGGCGATATCGAGGGTCTTTCGATCTAGGCCGGCACCGTGAGCCCACGGCCCGGCCCGCGAGAACCGAGCACGCATGCGTCACGTCCCGGTGTTGCTGGAGGAAACCGTGGCAGCCGTGGCGGTCGCCCGCGACGGGGTGTTCGCTGATGTCACCTACGGAAGCGGCGGGCACAGCCGACGGTTGCTCGAGCACCTCGAGCCCGCCGCGCGCCTGCTCGTGCTGGACCGCGACGAAGACGCGGTCGCTGACGCCCGCGCACTGGCCGCGCGGGACCCCAGGGTCCTGGTTCGCCACGCGCCGTTCTCCCGCATCGGCGAGATCACGCGGAGCGAGCGGCTGCCGCCCCTGAACGGCGTCATCATGGATATCGGCGTCTCTTCCAGCCAACTCGACAGCGCCGAGCGCGGCTTCAGCTTTCTCCGGGACGGTCCCCTCGACATGCGCATGGACCGCAAGCAGGGGGTCACCGCCGCGCAGTGGCTGAACTCGGCCGACGAGCCGGAGCTGGCCGAGGTGTTTCGCCGCTACGGCGAGGAGCCGGAGGCGCGGCGCATCGCCCGAGCGGTGATCGCGCGGCGGCCGCTCGAGCGGACCGGGGACCTGGCGGCCGCCGTCGAAACCGTGCGACCGGGAGCGCGCGACGGCATCCATCCGGCGACCCGCGTCTTCCAGGCGGTCCGCATCCATGTCAACGACGAACTCGATGAACTCGATGCCGGCCTGGACGCCGCCTTTGCCGCCCTGGCTCCCGGTGGGCGTCTCGCCGTCATCACGTTCCACAGCCTCGAGCACCGCATGGTGCGCCGTCGCTTCCGTGGCTGGAGCCAGGGGGAGCCCCTGCCACGCCGCCTGCCCACCCGCGACCCGGCGCGTACGAGCGCGCGCATGATCGTCCGGCGCACCCGGCCCTCCGCAGCCGAGGTCGCCGCCAACCCCCGCGCGCGCAGCGCAATGCTGCAGGTCGTGGAAAAGACCGGAGGCACCGGTTCATGACCCCCACGTTCGGGACCGTCCTGCGCCGCTGGGGGCTCGTCTTCGCCGTGTGCGCCGGCGCGGCCGCGTCCGGCATCCAGGTGGCCTCGCACGCCCAGGAAATGCGGGGTTGCTTCGTCCGACTGACCGAAGTGCAGCAGCAGCGCGACGCCCTGCTCGCGGAGTACAGCCGGCTGCTCCTCGAACGGGGCACCCTGTCGAGCTATCGGCACGTCGGGGATATGGCCCGCGCACGCCTGTCGATGCGCTTTCCCGAGGACGTGACCGCGGTGGTGCGGCGGTGAGCTGGCGTCACCACCTGCTGGCAGGCCTGTTCGTGGCGGGCGCCGCGGCACTCATCGCGCGGGTCGGGCACCTGGCCGTCACCGAGCGCGACTTCCTGCAGAAGCAGGGCGAGGCCCGCGCGGTGCGCGTCGTCCCCATTCCCGTGCACCGGGGCATCATCTACGATCGCCACGGCGAACCGCTCGCCGTCAGCACGCCCGTCTATTCGGTTTGGACGGACCCCGGACGGACGCCGATACCGGGCGGCCGCTACGTCGACCTCGCCACGGCGCTGGGACTCCCCGTCGGTCGCATGTCGCGACTGCTCGAGCGCAACGCCGACAGCCGCTTCGCGTATCTGAGGCGGCACGTCGACCCGGCGACCGCCGAGCGCGTGCGTGCCCTCGACATCCCCGGCGTACGCTTCCGGCGCGAGTACCGCAGGTTCTACCCCGCCGCGGAGACGACCGCGCACGTGGTGGGCATGACCAACATCGACGACGCCGGTCAGGAAGGCATCGAACTGGTTCTCGACGCCTTCCTCCGCGGCAGGCCGGGCGAGAAGCGCGTGCTGCGCGACCGGAACGGGCGTTCGGTGAAGGACCTGGCCTATCTGCGCGCCCCGGAATTCGGCAAGGACGTGATGCTGAGCCTCGATCTCAGGCTGCAGTTCTTCGCGCACAGCGAACTCAAGGCGGCCGTCGAGCACAACCGGGCAAAGTCCGGCGCCCTGGTGATGCTGGACGTCGCCACGGGCGAGGTCCTGGCCATGGCCAACCAGCCGTCGTACAACCCCAACAACCCCGTCGACCGCGGGTCCCCGGGCATGCGCAATCGCGCCGTCACCGACACCTACGAGCCGGGCTCCACGATCAAGCCCCTGTCCGTCCTTGCCGCGCTCGAGAGCGGCCGCTACTTCCCGGACACGCCGGTGGACACCACGCCCGGCTACATCCGCATCGGGAGCAAGCTCATCGAGGACCCGAGCAACCGCGGGCGCCTCACTCTCGCCGAGGTGCTGGCGAAGTCCAGCCAGGTCGGGATCACGCAGGTTGCGCTGGATCTCCCGGAGCACGCGATATTCGACGTCGTCGCCCGCGCCGGGCTCGGGGAAGTCCCCGGCACGCATTTGCCGGGGGAGACCGTCGGCGTATTCACGTCGCGCGACCTGGACAAGGACATCGGGCGCGCTACCCTGGCGTTCGGCTATGGCCTGACCGTCACGCCCCTGCAGCTTGCCCGCACGTACCTGACGCTGGCCACCGGGGGCGTGCGCCGCCCGGTCAGCGTGATTCGCGACGCACCGGCGCCCGCAAGTGAACGCGTCTTCGACGCGCGGGACGTACGCGACGTCTCGCGCATGATGGAGCGGGTCGCGAGCCCCGAGGGAACGGCCCCGCTCGCGCGCGTCGCCGGCTATCGGGTCGTTGGCAAGACCGGCACGACGCGCAAGGTGTCCCCGGTCGGCTACGACGATTCGCGGCACGTGGCCCTGTTCGCGGGCTACGCCCCCGCGCATGCACCCCGGATCGTCGTGGTCGTCGTGATCGACGAGCCGACGGCCGGCTTGATCGGCGGCGGGAGTGTCGCGGCCCCGGTCTTCTCCCGGGTCGTGGCTCGCGCATTGCGCATCCTGGGCATCGCACCCGAGGAGTCACGCGCCATCGCCAAAGCCGCAGCGAAGTACCGGACCGGCCATGGGGCGCTCGCATGACCCAGGGCAAGCCCCTCCAGCAGCTTTGTGGCGCCGGTGGCGACACCGTCGTGACAGGCCTTGCCGTCGATTCGCGCAGCGTGGCGCCGGGCGACCTCTTTCTGGCGCGGGCCGGCACGCTGCACGACGCGCACGACCATGTCTCCCTTGCCGTGGCCCGCGGCGCCGTTGCCGTGTGCTCGGAAAGACCCGTCGCCGCGGACGTGCCAAACATCGTGTTGCCGGACCTGCGGACGCGGCTCGGCGCCATCGCCGCCACTTTCTAGGACGATCCCAGCGCTCGGCTCACCTGCATCGGCGTGACCGGGACGAACGGCAAGACCTCGATCGCGTGGCTATGCGCCGCCACGCTCGACGACACCGGCTTCGTGGGAACGTTGGGCTGGGGAGCGCCGCCGCAGCTTTGCCCGACCGCGCTCACCACGGAGGATCCCGTCGTCCTGCAGGGGCGGCTGCGGCGGCTGCTGGACGGCGGGGTGACGCGCGTCGCGATGGAGGCGAGTTCCCATGCCCTGGACCAGGGACGCGTGGCGGACGTGCGCTTCGACATTGCCGTGTTCTCCAACCTGACCCGCGACCACCTGGACTACCACGGCACGATGGAGCGCTACGCGCAGGCCAAGCGCAAGCTGTTCGAGACCGCCTCGCTCCGCGCAGCGGTGATCAACGTGGACGACCCGGTGGGGCGCGACCTCGCACGGGACTCCGCCGTCGAGACCGTGACCTACGGCACGGTTTCGGACGCCGCCTTGTCCTGGTCCGACGTGGCGTGGCGCGCCGACGGGATCGAAGGCCGCTGGCGTTCTCCCTGGGGG
>VXNE01000411.1:2240-5878 GCA_009840715.1 Gammaproteobacteria bacterium | reverse complement strand
GACCACCGGGAAGAGCTCCGCCAGGTCGTCCCCGAAGAGGTCGGTTTCCGCCACCCCTTCCCGGGCGTTCATCCAGTTGACGTTGCCGAGGAGCGTGTTGATCTCGCCGTTGTGGCTCATGAACCGGTTTGGCTGGGCGCGGTCCCACGACGGGAAGGTGTTCGTCGAGAAGCGGGAGTGCACCATGGCCAGGTGCGAGGCGTAGTCCGGGTCGCGCAAGTCGCCGTAGAACGGGAACATCTGGTGCGGCGTCAGCATGCCCTTGTAGACGACGATCTTGGTCGAGAGGCTGCAGATGTAGAACAGTTGCCGTTCGGCAAGCTCAAGGTCGCCGCGGAGCCGCCGCGTCGCCTGCTTGCGAATCAGGTACAGGCGGCGTTCCAGCGCGTCGCCCGTGAGCCCCGCCGCGGCCGCGATGAACAGTTGCTCCATGTGCGGCATCGCGGCGCGGGCGGCATTGCCCATGTCCGCGCCGTCGGGGTCGATGGGCAGCGCGCGCCAGCCGAGGAGCGTCTGCCCCGCCGCCGCGACCACCTCCTCCACCACGCGCTTGCAGCGCGCGCGCTCCGACGGGTCGCGGGGCAGGAAGACGTTGCCCGCCCCGTAGCCCCCTGCCGCGGGCAGCTCCACGCCCAGCGACTCGCGGGCCGCCTTCGCCAGGAAGGCGTGGGGCAGTCCGGTCAGGAGGCCCGCGCCGTCACCCGTGTTCTTCTCGTACCCCAGACCGCCGCGATGTACCATGCAGCAGTTCATGTGCTCGGCGTCCCGGATGATCCGGTTGCTCGCGCGTCCCTTGATGTCGCAGATGAATCCGACCCCGCAGGAGTCCTTCTCCGACCCGGGCCGGTACAGTCCGTAGGGTTCGGGCAACCCCAGCGTCAACTGTTCCTCGAGGCTCCGCATTCGCAAGGTCTCTCCGTGATGTCCCCGGGGTGTTGGATCGGGCGTGGACGAACGGCGAAACATGGCAGAAAAGACCGTCCTTGGCAAGGGGAACGCCGTCTGACGCGCCCGTTTTGGTGAGAACAAACCTATACAAAACATGCTATTGAAAGAGACTCTTCGGCTCACTCTCATGTTGCCGGCGCTTTTCACCACGGCTGAACAGGTCGCCGAGACCGACGACGGAGCGCCCAACGAGCAGGATCCCGCTGTGGAAGTGGTCGTGGTCACGGGGTCCCTCCGCAGCCTGCCCGGCGACCACGTCCACTCGGTGTTCGGGTTCCCCAAGTCGCTGCTCGAGACGCCCCGCTCGGCGTCGAGTGTCAGCCACGAGATGATGAGCCGGTTCAACATGCGCGACATCGACGAACTCATTGCCGTGGCGCCCGGCACGTTCACCCAGTCCTTCTTCGGGGTCGCGGGATCGCTCGAGATTCGGGGCGCGCCCGGCGAGACCTACTTCCGGGGCGTGCGCCGGCTCGACAATCCCGGCAACTACCCGACGCCCATCGGCGCGTCCGACCGCGTCGACATCGTGCGGGGACCGCCGTCGCCGATCCACGGTCCCGCGAAGATCGGCGGTTACCTGGACTTCACCCCCAAGTCCGCCCGCATCGAGGAGACCGGCCAGTTCATCGAGCATACGGAAGCCTCGGTCGGCGTCGACTTCGGGAGCTGGAAGCGGCGCGTGGTCACCGCCGAGGTCGGCGGACCCGGGCGCCTCGGCACGCAGGACTTCGGGTACTGGTTCTACGGCGAGTTCGAGGACTCCGGTAGCCACTACCGCGACATCGGTACCGAGCATTCCACGGTCCAGGCATCGTTCGACCTCGATCCGCGCCCGGGGTTGCAGCTCCAGTTCGGCTTCATGTACCACGACTTTGACGGCGCCCAGAACACCGGGTGGAACCGGCTGACGCAGGACCTGATCGACCGGGGCATCTACATCACCGGACGCCCGCTCCCCCTCGACACGGACGGCGACGGGCGCCTCTCGCACCAGGAATTCGACGTCGACGGCGACGGCTTCTCGGACCTGAGTCCCTTCGCCGCGGGGCTCGTACCCGGCAACCGGGCCACGCTGACCCCGCTGGACGGCAACGTCTGCACGATCGGCGATACGCCCGTGTTCGGGTGCCGCGCCGACCTGCTGGGGCTGGTCGATGTCGGCACGGCGAAGCTCCGGACCAGCCAGGTCCTCGTCACGGCCGACGACATTCTCACCAACGAGTCCATCGTCGCCTACCTCGACGCGTTCGTGAGCACGGACGGGGGCTGGGAGTGGCGCAACCAGCTCTACTTCGAAGGGTCGGACCACCTCAACCATTCGCTGCACACGTTCTCCCAGTTCCACGACACCTGGGTGGTGGAGGAGAAGGTGGTGCTGTCCCGGGACTTTCGTACGGACACCGCCACGGTGAGCGTGCAGCTCTCCCCGTCCGTCCGGTTCACGGATTTCGATCACGCCGACGACTACACGAACGAACATTTCGGCCGCCGCGACCTGACGCGGCCCCCGAGTGCCCTGGATATCCGCCTGCTTGCCGTCCGGATCGACGACGACTACACGGAGTACTACGTGGGCGATTACCTCGACATCGGGGTCGCGGCGCTGGCGGACGTGACGTGGGACAACGGTATCGCCGTGGTCGCCGGGTTGCGCCACGACACCATCGACATGGAGAGCCGGCAACCCGTCGACAAGCTCCTGCTCGCGAGTGCGAACCACTTCTGCACAGTGCCGGCGGACTGCGTGGTGGAGGCCGCGGACGACCGGGTCGATGGCGTGTCCTGGACGCTGTCGCTCAGCTACACCTCGGACATCGGGCTGATTCCGTACTTCACGGCGTCGAAGCAGTCGACGCTGATCGCCGGACAGGGTTCGGAGATCACGACCGCCAACATCGCGGCCGGGACGGCCCTCGACGCTTCCGAGCTACGCGAGGCCGGGCTCAAGGGGAGCCTGTTCGGGGACGCGCTCTATTTCGCCCTCGCCCGCTTCGAACAGACCCGTACGGACTTCTCCGCCCAGGCCATCGTCACCAACCAGGCGACCGAGACCAACGGCACGGAGTTCGAGCTGCGCTGGGTCGTGAACGAGCGGCTGCTCGTCACCCTGGGGTACTCCAATGTCGAGGTCATCAATCTCAACACGAGGAGCGCCGGCGGACGCTTCAGCTTCATCGGGGCCGACGACGTGCCGGGCATCGCGCCCGACGCCTTCTACGGAGGCACGCTCGGGGGCGTGGTGCTCCGCCCGGGGGCGAGCGGGGCGCGCCGCGCCGGCGTGCCCGAGGAGATCTGGTCGCTGACCGGCACGTACGACTTCGGCGGCGGCTTCGCTGCCAGTGCGAGCGTCATCGACGTCGACGCCGCGTTCTCCGGCTTCTCGAACTCGGTCAGGCTGCCCGCCTACACCCTCGTCAACGCGGGGATCGTCTACGAGCGCGGCCCCTGGCGCGTGAACGTCACGGCCAAGAACGTCACGGACGAGCGCTACTTCCGGTCGAACTTCCCGAACCTGTTCGGCGGCGTCATCGTGCTGCCGGAGCTGCCGCGGCACTACGCGGCGCGGGTGGAGTACCGCTGGTAGGGGACGGGCTTGTCCCGTCCCGGGTCGAATTGACGCACGGTACGGGACCGGGCTTGTCCCGTCCCGGGTCGAATTGACGCACGGTACGGGACCGGGCTTGTCC
>VXNE01000411.1:0-2230 GCA_009840715.1 Gammaproteobacteria bacterium | reverse complement strand
CGGGCTTGTCCCGTCCCGGGTCGAATTGACGCACGGTACGGGACCGGGCTTGTCCCGTCCCGTGTCTAGATCGTGCACGGGCCACCGCGGGCGGGGACAAGCCCCGCCCCTACAGCGACCGCGCGAACCCCACGACCGAGCGCAGCGTCTCCGCGCAGACTTCCGGCACCACGTCGAACATCACGTCCGCGCCATGGCTCGTGCCGTGCACCGTGCGCCCCACGGCGGGGACCCCCGCCGCGGCTAACATCCGGTAGTACGCCAGGCCCTCGTCGCGCAGCGGATCCAGTTCGTTGACCGACACGATGTGCGGCGGCAGGCCGGCGAGGTCCTCCGGGCGGGCATGTAGCGGCCAGGCCAGCGGTTCGCTCCGCGCCGGCCCCTCCTCGTCGTACACCCGGGCGAGCCCCGCCATCATCGAAGTGTGCATCCCGCCGTAGCCATCGTTCTCCCGCAGCGACGGAAGGCCCGAAGGCGGGTCCACGTACGCCCCGGAGATGTAGGGGCACATCGCGTACACGCCGTCGATGGCGTCGATCCACCCCTCCCGGTTCGCCTTCAGCGCCACGGCCAGGGAGAGGTTGCCGCCGCCGGACTCGCCCTCCACGACGAGGGTGGACGCACCCAGCCGAGCGCGCTGCGCGTGCACCCAGCGCACGGCGCTCGCGCAGTCGTCGAGCCCGGCGGGGAACGGATGGTTGCCGAGTCGCCCGCCGCCGTTGCGGAACTCCACGCCGACCACGAGCAGGCCCGTCTCCGCGAGGCTCTTGCGCCAACGCACGGTCGTCGGGTCGTCGGCGCTCCCGATCACCATGCCCCCGCCATGCAGGTGGACGATGCAGGGCCAGGGACCGTCATCGATCCGAGGGCGATCCAGGTGGAGCGTGATCGCGTTGCCGTCGAGGCCTTCGATGGTCTCCGTCGACGACGCGACGCCCTCGAAGGCCGGCAGAGTCGCCTCGAGCGCGGCAGCCTGCTCCTCCGTCGCGGACTCCAGGGCGGCGCAGTACGCGAGGCAGTCGGCGTACGAGGTGTCGGGGGCGAGGGGCCGCATGCCGGACAGTATGGTCGCCGACTCCCCGAAGACGGCCGCGAGACGCGGGTCCGTACGTGGATCCGTCGCGAGCGTCGCCTCCGCGTCGCCGAGTCGCCCCGCGAGATGGGGTTGCGAGGTGGTCATGTCTTGCACTCCTTCCGCAATCAGGCGAACGGGTCCGTGCCCGTCCGCATGAACGTCGGGACGCGTTCCCAGTCCGGGTTCCGGCTGTCCGCATACGGATAGAGGGACTTGCCGATCACGCGTGCCAGTTCCGGATACTTCTCCAGCAGTTGCGGCGAGGTGCCGACCTCGTAGTTCCGCTGCGGGCGCATGTACGCGCGCATGTAGTTCTGCACCAGCGTGACCCGGAGCCCGGGCTTGGTGCGGGCCTCGGAGGCATGCCAGGTGGCGCCGTTCCAGATGGCGAGCGAACCGGCCTTCGCGATCAGCGGGACGAACCGGAACGGCGTGTTATCGAGTTCCGCCTCGTGGGGCAGGGTCGCGCGGCCCTGGTGATGACTGCCCGGTACGAACACCGTCGGCCCGTCGGCGGCACTCTCGTAGTCGGTGCAGAGAAAGGACGCGTTGCACATGTGCGCGATCTGGCCGGCGCCCGGCGGAATGCCGTGGGAGTCGCTGTGCAGGCCAACCGCGCCGTCGCCGCTGCCTTTGATGATCCAGGTCTGACCGGAGAACACGGCGCTCTGCCCGAGCAGCCACCGGACGAGCGCGAGGTTGACCGGGTTAATCGCGGCCTCGACGAACACCTCGTCCTCCTCGAGGAGGTCCCAACTGTTCCCCGTGACCTCCGCACCCTTGACGTTCGAGGTCCGGTGGTCGCCGAACTTCACGCCGTTGCGCCGCTCGCAGACCCGGAGGATGGCGTCCCGCAGCCGATCGGCGAACCCCTCGCTGGTATGCATCTTCTCCGGCGGCACGATGGTCAACCCGTACGCCTCGAGTTCGACCACGTGCTCGAAGAGGTCGTACTTCCTGATCTCGCCCATCAGTCGGTCGACGTCCGGATAGACGTCGTAGTCGTCCAGCCTCATGCTTTCCTCCCTGTTCGATACGGTGCCGCCGCGCGTCCGCCCCGGCCCCGGCCCGCGGCGCGCCGCCGCGGGGTATGCCTGATTTCGCCCCGGGCGCGGTGTACCCCCCCCCCCCGCCCCGCGGGGGAGTATTAAACAA
>VXNE01000688.1 GCA_009840715.1 Gammaproteobacteria bacterium | reverse complement strand
TTCGCCACACCGCCGCGATTCCCATCGCGGGCGACCAGGCGACCAGCGACATCGCCATGACCCTCCCCACGCCCACCCGGCACGCCGAGGAGATCAAGATCAAGTACGCCTGCGCACTGAACCGGCTCGTGCAACCGGACGAGACGATCAACGTGCAGGGTATCGGCGACCGGCCGCCACGCACGCTGCCCCGCCAGGTCGTGGCCGAGGTCGTGGAGGCGCGCTACGAGGAGCTGTTCTCGCTGATCAAGGGCGAGCTGCAACGGGGCGGATACGAGGACGTCATCGCGTCGGGCATCGTGCTGACCGGTGGCTCCTCCCAGCTCGAGGGCGTGGTGGAACTGGCCGAGCGGGTGTTCGAGATGCCCGTGAACATCGGCGCGCCGAGGAATGTCGCGGGGCTCAAGGACATCGTGAGCAACCCCATCTACGCCACTGGCGTGGGACTGCTCCTGTACGGCAGGGAGGAGGAGAGCAGGGACCGCAGAGAATCGAAGCCGGGGGGTCTGCTGGCCCGCATCGGCCAATGGTTCCGGGAGAACGTGTGAAACGTGTGATTCGTGCGATAGCCAAACGGAGGAACGCACCATGTTTGAACTCGTAGACAGCCCCCCGCAAAACGCCGTCATCAAGGTGATCGGCGTCGGTGGCGGCGGCGGCAACGCCGTCCAGCACATGCTGAGCAGGCACATCGACGGCGTCGATTTCATCGCGGCCAACACGGACGCGCAGGCACTCCGGAGCCTCGACGCCAAGACCACCCTCCAGCTCGGTGCCTCCGTGACCAAGGGTCTAGGGGCCGGCGCGGACCCCGAGATGGGCCGCCAGGCGGCCCTCGAGGACCGCGACCGGATCGCCGACATCCTGCGCGGCACGGACATGCTGTTCGTCACGGCGGGCATGGGCGGCGGCACGGGCACCGGCGCGGCGCCGGTCATCGCCGAGGTCGCCCGGGAACTCGCCGTCCTGACCGTCGCGGTGGTCACCCGGCCGTTCCTGTTCGAGAACCGCATGGAGGTCGCAAACGAGGGCATCGACCAGCTCGCCGAGTTCGTCGACTCGCTGATCGTCGTCCCGAACGAGAAGCTGCTGTCCGTGCTCGGATCCGAGACCACCATGCTGGAAGCCTTCGGCGCCGCGAACGACGTGCTGCTCGGCGCCGTGCAGGGTATCTCGGACCTGATCGTGAAACCGGGCCTGATCAACGTCGACTTCGCCGATGTCCGCACGGTCATGGCGGAGATGGGCATGGCGATGATGGGAACGGGTAGGGCCAGCGGCCCCAGCCGGGCGCGGGACGCCGCCGAGGCGGCGATTCACAGCCCCCTGTTGGAGGATGTGCAACTCGACGGAGCGCGTGGCGTCCTGGTCAACGTCACGGCCGGCGCGAACGTCGGGCTCGGTGAGTTCGCGGAAGTCGGAGACGCCATCCGGACGTTCGCCTCCGAGCGCGGTCGCGTGGTCATCGGAACGGTCATCGACGCCGATGCGGGCGATGAGTTAAAGGTCACCGTGGTGGCG
Source organism: Gammaproteobacteria bacterium (assembly GCA_009840715.1). Taxonomy (GTDB): domain Bacteria; phylum Pseudomonadota; class Gammaproteobacteria; order Pseudomonadales; family Azotimanducaceae; genus VXNE01. The sequence continues at coordinate 4,381 of VXNE01000688.1, read as the reverse complement.
ACGGGTCTCGGGGACGTTGCCGGCTACCGGGCTCCCGACGCGTCAGGGAGCGCGCGCGAGTTCGAGGGCCTGAACTACGACGACTTCGACCTCCCGCCGGCCATTCGCGAGCAACCCGCGGCCCAGCGCCGGACCGAAGCGGCGGTGCCCGCCAAGGAACCGGACGTCGAGTATCTGGACATCCCGGCGTTCATCCGTCGCCAGGCGCTGTAGCGGCGGTTCGGACGCGGATCTCCTCGACCGCGGCGAAGTCCTTCAGACGGCGGAGCCGCGGGAGGAGTTCCGGGACCCGGAAGCGGAACCGGGTGGCCCAGGAGGCGCTTCGCGCCAGCACGACCAGGAGCGCCCCGTCGAGGCGCGCAACCGCATAGTGCGCCGCTTCCTCCTCGCGCAGCACGGCCCGAAGCTGATCGGTCAGCGACTGCCGGGCATCGAGCTCGGCAACGAGCCTGCCCACCCCCGGCAAACGGCGTTGGCGATCCCGCAGGATTTGCTCTATGGTACGCATGGACATCCGGGGGAAGCCGCACGCATTCGCGTTCGCATGCCGTGGGGGACAGGGTGGACATCTTAATCCTCGACCGTGGTCGGGGTCGAACGCGGGCAGTGCGTCTGCGCCGCGGCGTGCTGGTCGGCGTGCTCGGCGCCGTCGCGGCGAGCCTGGTCGCGAGCGCGTTCCTCTCGTGGCGGCACTTCGAAGGCCGGCTGCTCGACGACGCGACGATCGGCGGCTGGAACGCGCGGCTTGAGAGCCAGCGCGACGAACTCGAGAGCCTGTCGGGCCGCGCCCAGACGGACGTGCTGACCGTCGGCCAGAAGCTCGCCGGCATGGAGGCGCGCCTGCTGCGCATGGAGGCCCTGGGCCAACGCGTCTCCGAGATGGCCATGCTCACCGACGGGGAGTTCCGTTTCGACGCCCCCGCCGCGATCGGGGGTCCGGCGTCCGAGACCCTGGCCGACAGCCTCATCTCCACGGACTACCTGGCGAGGATCGAACGCCTTGCCGGGGAACTGCGGGCCCGGGAGCAGGAGATGAGCGTCCTCGAAAGCCTGCTCGCGAGCCGTCGCTTCCAGGAGGAAGTCGCGCCGTCCGGCCGGCCGGTGAAGAGGGGCTGGATCTCCTCGCCCTTCGGCAGGCGGGTCGATCCGTTCAGCGGCAGGCCCGCCTGGCACACGGGCGTGGATTTCGCCGGCAAGCCGGGTAGCGACGTCATCGCGGTCGCCGGCGGCGTCGTCGCTTTCACCGGGGAACGGGGCGGCTACGGCAGTCTGATCGAGATCCAGCACGGCGACGGTCTGGCCACCCGGTACGCGCATCACGAGGAGGCCCTGGTGCGCGCGGGAGACGTCGTCAAGAAAGGCCAGGTCATCGCCAGGATGGGCAACAAGGGCCGTTCGACCGGCTATCACGTCCATTTCGAGGTTCTGAAGGACGGCCGCCTCATCAACCCCTCGCGCTACATAGCGCGTCGCAAGTAGCCCCGACCCCGACCTCCCGACCTGCCGGTCGACCTGCAACGCAGCGTTCCGTTGCACGGCGCGGGTCCCCGAGACTGCTAGAATCCACCCAGTTTGACTCCCCGGTGAATGGCATGGTCGGCGGATTCCTCCGCAAGGTCGTGGGTACGAAGAACAGCCGCGAAATCAAGCGGATGGGGCGTGAGGTCGCGCGGATCAACGCGCTCGAAGAGACGACCGAGGCGCTCTCCGACGAGGAACTCCGGGCCCGCACCGACGCACTTCGGGGGCGTCTCGAGGGCGGCGCGACGCTGGACGAGCTGTTGCCGGACGCCTTCGCGGCGGTGCGGGAAGCTGCGCGGCGGACCCGCGACATGCGGCACTTCGACGTGCAGCTCGTGGGCGGCATCGTCATGCATACGGGACGCATCGCGGAAATGCGCACGGGCGAGGGCAAGACCGTGGTCGCGGTGCTCGCCGCCTACCTGAACGCGCTCGGCGGAGGCGGCGTCCACATCGTCACCGTCAACGACTATCTCGCCCGCCGGGACGCGGGCTGGATGGGCCCGATCTACGAGGCCCTCGGCATGACCGTGGGCGTGATCCAGTCGGGCCAGGACCCCGAGTCGAAGAGGCGCGCCTACGAGGCCGACGTCACATACGGCACCAACAACGAGTTCGGCTTCGACTACCTGCGCGACAACATGACGTTCCGGCTCGAAGACCGGTTCCAGCGCCCCCTTCACTACGCGATCGTCGACGAGGTCGACTCGATCCTCATCGACGAGGCGCGCACGCCCCTCATCATCTCCGGGCCTGCGCAGGAGAGCACGGACCTGTATCGCAAGATCGACCGCCTCGCCCCGAGGCTCAAGCAGCAGGAGATGGTCGAGGCGACGCTGCCGGCCCGCTTCGGCGGCGAGGAGGTGGAGGACACTGGCGACTTCTTCGTCGACGAGAAGAACCGCCAGGTCGAGCTCACGGAGCGCGGGCACGCCTTCGTGGAGGAGGAACTGGTCCGGCTCGGCCTCCTCGAGGAGGGCGACAGCCTCTATGCCCCGACCAACCTGGCGCCCTGCACCATGTACAGGCGGCCCTGAAGGCGCACGCGCTGTTCCGTCGCGACGTCGATTACATGGTCCAGGATGGCGAGATCGTCATCGTGGACGAACACACCGGCCGCGCCATGGCCGGGCGACGCTGGTCGGAAGGTCTCCACCAGGCGGTCGAGGCCAAGGAAGGCGTCTCCATCCAGAACGAGACCCAGACCCTCGCATCGACGACCTTCCAGAACTACTTCCGTCTCTACGGGAAGCTCGCGGGCATGACCGGCACCGCGGACACCGAGGCCTTCGAATTCCGGCAGATCTACGGCCTCGACGTCGGCGTCATCCCCACCCACCTGCCGATGATCCGCGACGACCGCAACGACCTCGTCTACCTCACGACGGACGAGAAGTACGACGCCATCGTCTCCGACATCAACGAATGCGTCGACGCCGCCCGTCCGGTGCTAGTCGGCACCACGTCCATCGAGTCGTCGGAGCGGCTCTCGAAGGAACTGGACCGCCGGCGGATCGCGCACAGCGTCCTGAACGCCAAGCAGCACGAACGGGAGGCCGACATCGTCGCCCAGGCCGGGCGGCCCGGCGTGGTGACGATCGCCACGAACATGGCCGGCCGCGGTACGGACATCGTCCTCGGCGGCAATCCGGAAGCGGAACTCGAAAGCGCGGACGCCGACCGCGACGCGGTCATGGCGGCCTGGCAGGAGCGCCATGACGGCGTCATCGCCGCCGGCGGGCTCCACATCATCGGCACCGAGCGGCACGAGTCGCGCCGCATCGACAACCAGCTCCGCGGCCGCTCTGGCCGCCAGGGCGACCCGGGCTCCTCGCGCTTCTACCTGTCGATGGAAGACAACCTGATGCGCGTGTTCATGTCCGAGCGCATGCGCGGCTTCATGCAATCCCTCGGTCTCGAGGAAGGCGAGGCCATCGAGCACCGCATGGTCAACAACTCGATCGAGAAGGCCCAACGCAAGGTCGAGGGACACAACTTCGACATCCGCAAGAACCTCCTCGAATACGACGACGTCGCGAACGACCAACGCCAGGTGATCTACCAGCAACGGAACGACCTCATGGGATCGGCGGACCTGTCCGACACCATCGAGACCATCCGCGAAGAAGTCGTCGCGGACCTGTTCTACGACTACGTCCCGCCGCAAAGCATCGAGGACCAGTGGGATGTCCAGGGCCTCGAGCAGGCCCTCGCCACCGAGTTCGATTCCCGCCAGGCCATCTCCCGGTGGCTCGACGAGGACGAGTCCCTGAGCGAGGACTCGCTGCGCGAGCGCATCCTCGCGCAGATCAACGAGGAGTACGCGCGCAAGGAGCAGACGTGGACCGCGCAAGGCATCGACATGCGCGTGGTCGAGAAGCAGATCATGCTCACCATCCTCGACCAGAAGTGGAAGGAGCACCTGGCGACGATGGACCACCTGCGCCAGGGCATCCACCTGCGCGCCTATGCCCAGAAGCAGCCGAAGCAGGAGTACAAGCGCGAGGCGTTCGTGCTCTTCCAGGAACTCCTGCAACAGATCAAGCGTGACGTGATACGGCTGCTCTGCCGCGTCCCGGTCGAGCGCGAAGGCCAGATCGACGAGGTGGAGCGGCGCCGCCGCGAGGAGCAGGAGCGGCGCATGCGTTACCAGCATGCGGGCGCCGCCACCTCCGGCACGGACGCGGCCCCCCGGGCCGACCAGCCGCCCGCGACCTTCGTGCGGGGCGAGCGCAAGATCGGCCGCAACGAGAAGTGTCCCTGCGGCTCGGGCAAGAAGTACAAGCACTGCTGCGGCAAGGCCGCCTAGCCCGGATGTTGCACCAGGGGCCGTGATGATCACCGAGGATTTTCGTCCTGT
>VXNE01000165.1 GCA_009840715.1 Gammaproteobacteria bacterium | reverse complement strand
GCGGCATCGCCCCACCCCGGAGGCGCGACTTCCACCGCTTCGACTCCGCGAAATGACAACGTCGCCTGGTCGCGCGTCAGGTCGACGATCGCATCCGGCGCCACTTCGAGACCGTCCGCCCCGACCTCGACGAGATAGAGCCCGCATCCGTTGGCGTGACGCGCCCTTACGAGGTAGCGATCTGCCTTGCGCGCCTCCTGAACGAACGAAGCCGCGCCGTGCAGGCGGCCGTCCGCGCACGTCACGTCGGTGGCGCCGTCGCCGAATCCGCCACGCCGGTCGTGCATCGCGACGCTCGTGGCCATACCGCCAGCGATGGCGCGCAACGCTTCACGGGCCGCGGCGGTGTCACACGCACGCAGGACGTACGCCGCCTTCAAGGTGCTGAGGAGCGGCGACGGAAACCCAGCCCTCCCCGCCTCCTCCGCGAGCGCCACCGCGGCGACCAGCGGCAAGCCGACCCCGCCCTCGGCTTCCGGGACGCTTACCGCCGGCCAGCCGAGTTCCACGATCTGCCGCCAGTGGTCCGGCTCCCAGGACGCCACGTTGGGCCGGTGCAGGTCGCTGTCGCCGGCGACCAGCGCGTGCAGCGCGTCCGCGCCGTAGTGATCCTGAAAGAACCTGCGCGCGGCGTCGCGCAGCATCGCCTCGTCCTCGCCGAAGCCGAAGTTCTCGGGCTGTCCCGCCATCGCCGCTTCCCGCCTACTTCGACTTCGCGAGCCCGAGCACGCGCTCGCCGAGGATGTTGCGCTGGATCTCGCTCGTCCCGGCGGCGATCGTGCCGCCGAAACTGTTCATGTACGCGAGCGGATACAGGCCACCCGCCGGGGCCCGTTCGTCCGTCACGGCCAACGTGCTGCCCATGCCCTCGATCCGACAGGCCAGGGCGCCGATGTCCTGCGTGAGTTCGCTGCCCGTGACCTTGCCCTGCAGCGGCAGTCGTGTGGGATGGTCCGTCAGGGCGGGCACCCTGGCACGGCGCACGTTCTGCTTTTGCGCCTCCTGGCGAATCATGAGTTGCACCAGTTCGTCCCGGATCCCGGCATCGTCCGCGGCGGTCCCGTCGCCCCGCGGCTGGCTCCGCGCCAGGTCGACGAGCGAACTCACGCTCGAGGTCGTGACGCCGCCCTCCTCCTCGAGGGGCATGCCTCCGGACGCCGGGTTGACCAGCGCCGCCGCGCCCCGCTCGTGGGTCAGCGTGGTCATGGCCACCTTCCACCCCTCGCCCACCGCGCCGAGACGATAGCGGTCCGGGACGACCAGATCGTCGAACAGGACCTGGTTGAAGCCGGTCTCGCCCGTCATCTTGATCAGCGGACGCACCGTCACGCCGTTGCCGAGCGCAGCGTTGATCGGCACCACGAAGTACGAGAGGCCGCCGTACTTGTCGCCCCGGTCCGTGCGGCAGAGCAGGATCATCCAGTCAGCGAAGTGGGCGAGCGACGTCCAGACCTTGTGGCCGTTGACGATCCAGTGGTCGCCGTCGCGCCGCGCGAAGGTCTGCTGGTTGGCGAGATCGGACCCCGCTCCGGGTTCGCTGAAACCCTGGCACCAGATGTGCTCGGCCGAGAGCAGCGGCGGCAGGAGCTCGCGTTTCACGTCCTCGTTGCCGTGAAAGAGGATCGTCGGACCGGCCATCCCCATCCCGACGATATTGACGAGATACGGCATCTTCGCCGCGTGCATCTCCTCGTTGGCGATGGCCTGGCAGTCCGTCCTGCCGCCACCGCCGTACTCGACCGGGTAGTCGCAGCCGACGAGCCCGGCGTCGTACGCCGACTTCTGCCAGCCCTGCAGCCACCCGACGGCTCTCGGGTCGTCGATCAGGAGCTGCGAAAGTGGAAGCGGGACGGGTGGGCGGCCGGGGTGGTTGTTCGCGAGCCAGTCTCGGCAGTAAGCGCGGAACTCCTGTCGTTCTGCACGCTCTGAACTTGGGGTGGTCAAGGGCATGGCTCTCGGTCCCGGCCTATGGCCGCCGTTGACTCATTGGACAGCACAGGAGCTACGTTGCGCAATCCGGCCGTGCCGTGTACTGCGAAGCCGGACCGAGGGGTTGCTCGGTTATCCTGCACGCCGCGCCATCAGGAGGTAGACGATGAACCGTCCGTTGAGTGTCTTGGCCGTGGTGCTTCTCGCGCTCTGCATCGGGAGTGCCGCATCCGCAGCCGGGTTTGGCGACGACATCTTGGCCGGCATGAATCTCGGCGCAGAGGAAGTCGAAGCGCTGGAAGAGCGACTGGGGAGCAACCCCCACGACCTGCAGGCCCGCGGCCAGCTCATCGTCTACTATCACGCCAAGTCGTTTCGCGATGCCGGCAGCAGGCGCATACACGCCGACCACGTCCTATGGATGATCCGCAACGCGCCGGACGCCGACTTCCTCGCGGCACCGCATGCCAAGGTCGACCCGGTCATGAACCCAGAAGGGTACTTCGCGGGGAAGTTCGCATGGAACGATCACCTCGAACAGGAGCCGACTGACGCGACTGTCGTTGGCAACGCCGCCAACTTCTTTTCGGAGTTCCAGGATCGGGAAGCCGTCATCGAGACGCTACAGAAGGCCAAGTCACTCGACCCGCACAATCCCAAGTGGCCAACCCTGTTGGGGCACGTGTACCTTCGCGTCGCGTCGTTCAGCCGGCAACTCGATGCCATTGCGCCACTGCCCGAGGGGCTCGATGCCGACAGCCCCCACCTGCCAGACGGACTGGCAGGCCTCTTCGAGCAGCCCCGGCCGGAGGGCTCCTCGACAGCCACGCTCGCCCTCGAGGAGTTCGAGCGCGCCTATGAACTGACTGGCGACCTCGAGCGGCCACATCTCCGGGGGTCCCTCGCAAAGGCGGCCTTCGATGCCGAGCGGTACGACGATGCACGAGCCTACGCAACGACCATGCTGGACGATGCCACCAGCGGCTGGGACCAAGGGAATCAACTCCATCACGGGAACCTCATCCTCGGCAGAATCGCCCTGCTCCAGGACGATGTCGCACAGGCGAAGTACCACCTGCTCGAGGCCGGCGGCGTCTCCGGATCACCACAGTTGAACTCGTTCGGACCGAACATGCGTCTGGCGGCAGACCTGCTCGAGCTGGGCGAAAGAGACGTCGTGCTGGCGTACTTTGAACTGTGCGCGAACTTCTGGCCGCCCGATGAACTGAAGGACTGGGCCGCGCTGGTCGAGGCAGGCCAGACACCGGACTTCGGCGCCAACCTCGTTTACTGAACAGACACCGGCTAGCCGCCCGAGAACACTGCCCCGTCGAACCCGTCCACGGTCGCAAACTCCTCCACCGGCTTGCGCTTGAGCCGCGTGAGCTGCCGAACCGGCTTGCCGATCGGCAACATCGCCGCCAGGGCGTGGCCGTCCGGAATGCTGAACAGCGCCTTCGCCTGCGGCTCCTGGGCGACCAGGAAGGTGGTCAGCACACCGCCCAGGCCCTCGTTGCGCGCGGCGAGCAGGATGTTCCAGGCGAACGGATAGATCGACGCGCCGGGCACCACGCCGATGCGCGAGAGATCCTTGTCCATGGCGGCCACGACGGACAGGTCGACGGTGACGAGCAGCAGCACGGGCGCGTGCACCAGGTTCTCGATGAAGCCTGGCGGAATGCGGACGGCGTCGATGGTGGACTGGTCGACACGCGCCGGCTCGACGACGTTGAACGGGTTGGCGCCGGACATGACCTCCGCCAGGTAGCGCTTGAACGTGGGTTCGATCAGCGGTCCGAGGGCCGCCCGCTTCGCCGGGTCGCGCACCACGATGACGCGCCAGCCCTGGCGGTTGCCGCCGCTCGGCGCGAACCGGGCGTTGTCCAGGATGCGGTGCAGCACCTCGTCCGGGACGGCCTCGCCGGTGAAATCGCGAGCCGCGAAAGCCGTTCTCATCGCGTCGTACAGCTCCATATCGGGCCTCCTCCATCAATCTCCCAACGCAAAGTGTACGAGCACGGCGTCCGCCACCGCCGCCTCGAACCCCTCGCCCCGCGCCGAGACGCCATGGTAGGGCGCGTCGCCGGGGAACCGTTCCAGGAGGCGCCGCAGCGCTGCCTCCTTGCGACTGGCATCGTCCGTGACGGACCGCGCGATGGCCGCCACGCGCTCGCCCGCGAGCTGCAGCTCGACCGGCGTGGGTTCGAGGAAGTTCTGCCACCACGCCGCGTCCCGGCTCGTCAGGCAGAGCAGCCCGCCGCCGTCTTCCCGCAGGTAGCGGACCGGCAGCGACCACACACGGCCAGTTCTGCGTCCGGTGAAACGGATCGTCAGGACGCTGTTGCTCATCAGGCCATGAAGCGGCGAGTCCAGCAGGATCTTCATCGCGCGGTTGATGAGCGGAAAGAACGGTTCGGGAATGCGCATCGTGTCCGGCTGCGGTCGGCGTCGGCACCCCTCGGTGCGCCCCCGCCCGACGCTACCGCCCCGTGTTCACCATCACCCTGTGCATGACACGGGGATGAGGCTTGTCGCGCACGATGTAGTGCTGGGTCTTCTCGTTGTCCCAGATCACCAGCATCCCGGGGCGCCACGAGACCCGAAGCTGCAGCTCGGGCACGGCGGTCTGGCGGAAGAGGTAGGAGAGCAACACGTCGCTCTCGTCCTGGCGCAGTTCGCGGATGCGCGTGGTGTAGAGCTGGTTCACGTAGAGCGACTTGACGCCGGTGTCCGGGTCCTCCATGACCACCGGGTGCACGACGGGTTCGGCATCGGGCTTGGCGCTGCCCCAGCTGTTGAGCGCAGTCAACGTCTCGAGAAACTCCCGCAATGCGGGGGACAGCCGCCGATACGCGCCTTCCATGTCCGCGAACAGCGTGTCGCGGCCGTAGGGAGGCACGTCGATCGCCTGCAGGAACGTGTACCACTGGGTCTTCTCGCGCGGCGGGCCGTCCGTGTGCCAGCTATCACCGACGTCGACGCCGGTCGGGTATTCGCTGCCCGTGATCCGCTTGACCCCCACGTGGCCGGGCACGTCGTCCCAGATCGGATGCGCGGCGCGTTCCGCGGCGCCGAACGCTTCCGCGAAGGCCAGCAGGTCGTCGGGTTGCAGGGCGCCCTGATTCGGCAACACCAGGACCTTGTGCTGCAGCAGCGCACGCTTCAATTCTTCCACGATGCCGGATTCCCGGCAGCGCAGGTCGACGCCGGTCAGGCGCGCGCCGAGGGTTCCGTTCAGCTGCTGCAGTTCGAGCAAGGCGGCGTCCGTCAGTCCACCGGCTCGCCGCGTGGAGCGTGCTGGAACTGCCGGTGTATCTCGACGATCCCGAAGGACGCCACCGCCGCCCACGCGGCCAGCGCCGCCGCCACCCAAGCCGCCGGCAGCACCAGGAACGCGGCGAGCCAACCGGCGGTGAAGAATCGGATGCGGCGCATCATCTTCGGCGCCGGCGCGGATGGCGAATCGCCCTCCCGGCCCAGCGGAAACGCCCGCGGGCGCACGAACCAGCCATGTGCCAGGAGGATGCTCAGGAAGACGGGCCACGAGACGTCCTTCCTCGCGAACTCGGGTGCCTCGTCAAGCGGTGCGTCCGCCGCCTCCCGGCCGAGCCGCGACTGGATTTCGCGCCAGACGTACTGCGGGGTGGGGCGCTGACCGGCGCCATTCATGTTGTTGTACTGCGGACGGCACCGCCACCGGTAGAGGATGCGGCCGCCGCGCCCGACCGCCAGCACGGCCGGCTGGAAGTACCCCTTCGGGTGGCTGGCCCAGGAGCGCATCCGCAGATGCCCGTAGTCCTTGTTCGCGAAGAGGCTGAGCCAGCCCCGGTCCCGCAGGTCGTGCCGGATCTCGTGATGAGGATCACCGACGCAGGGGAAACCGATCTCCCAGGCCTCTTCCGCCTCCGTCGCGAGAGTCTGCGGCTCGCTGGTCATGCCGATGACCTCGCCGCCGGCGGCGCGGACCGCGTCCACGAC
>VXNE01000557.1 GCA_009840715.1 Gammaproteobacteria bacterium | reverse complement strand
GCCCCGCACCGCCTGCGACATGAAACCGGACACGGTCGCCCGCATCGCGGCGCTGCAGACCGTCGCGGGGATCAAGGAGGCCTGCGGGGACGCGGAGCGGGTCGGCGAAATCCGCGACGCCGTCCACGACGACGCGTTCGTGCTCCTCTCGGGGGAAGACGCGCAGACGCTGCGCATGATGGAACTCGGCGCGGTCGGCACCATCTCGGTGACGGCCAACGTCCTGCCGCGCGAGATGGCGACGTTCTGCACGGCCTTCCTCGACGGAGACACCGAGGCGGCAAGGGAAATGGACGCACGCCTGCAACCGGTGCACGACATTCTCTTCGTGGAGACGAGCCCCGCGCCGACCAAGTGGGCCCTGCACCTGATGGGCAGGGTCGAGGCCGGCATCCGCCTGCCCCTGGTCAGGCTGTCCGAGGGTCACGTCGACGAGTTGCGTCGGCGCCTCGCTCCGTTCGACGTGCTGTGAACGCCGCCCCATCCCGAGCTTCTATCGCGGCCCTGGCGGCCAGCCTCCTCTGCACGGTCGCCGGCTGCGCCTGGATCAACGATGACCGGGGCTTCATCCGCAACACCTCTGACGATTACCTCGACGCCCGCGAGCGCCGGCCGCTCGTGATTCCGGACGATATGGAGAGGTCGCCCATCCGCGACACCTACGACATCCCGGCGATCGCCCCGAAGCCCCTCGCCCGGCACTTCCCGAAGCGCGCGCCGCGGCCCGACGCCATCTTTGCCGACACGAGCGACGACGCCGTCAAGATTCAGCGCCTCGCCGGACGGAGCTGGCTGGTGGTGGGAGACCCGCCAGCGACGGCGTGGCCGGTCGTGAAGCAGTTCTTCGGGGACAACGGCGTGGCCGTGGCCGCGGAGTCGCCCACGGGCGGACGCGTCGACGGGGACTGGGTCACCGTCGGTGACGAGGATTACCGGGACGTCGTCCGGGACGTCATCCAGGACGTACGGGACGAAGCCGGAGTGTCGTCCGGCAGGGACCGGGTGCGCTTCCTGATCGAGCACGGCATTCGCCCGGGTTCCTCCGAGATCCACATCCGCCACGAGAACGACGCCCTGGTTACGCCCGGCGACGCCTGGCCCGCGGTCTCCGCTTTGCCCGACGTCGAAGAGCAGCTCCTGCACGAGTTCGGCGGGTACTACGGCGCCGACGTCACCACCCAGTCCATCTCCATGATCGCGTTGGACATCGCGTCCCGCGAGAAGGCGGTCGTCGAACGCGACGACGAGGGCTACCCGCTCTTGCGGCTCAATGTCGACTTCGAGCGGGCGTGGGCCGTCGTCGGCCAGGCGTTGCAGCGCGCCCCGGTTGCCGTGAAGGAGCTCGAACGGTCCACCGGGTCGTTCCAGGTCGAGATCGACCCGAGAGAACTCGGCGGCGACCGCCCCGGCTTCTTCTCGCGCTTCATCCCCGGCCGCGGCGGCGGCCGCACGCAGTCCTTCGACGTTCGGATCGTCGCCGCCGGCGACTCCCAGGTCGTGCAGGTGTTCGAACCCGGCGGCGACCCCGCGCCCCAGGACCTGAGCCAGCAACTCCTGGTCATGCTGCGTGAATTCGCCGCCTGAGCCGGACGGCCCCGCCTCCGGGGCCAACCCGCCCAACGGCAGCGTCCGCCTCGGCTCCATCGGCTCCGGCAGCTCCGGCAACGGCACGCTCGTCGCCTGCGGCGAGACCTGTCTCCTGGTCGACTGCGGCTTTCCCCTCAAGGAGACGTGGGCGCGCCTCACCCGCCACGGCATCGAGCCCGAGCGCCTCGCCGCCATCCTCGTAACCCACGAGCACTCGGACCACGCCTCGGGGGTGGTCCCGTTGGCCCATCGCTTCCGCATTCCCGTGCACCTCTCGCACGGCACGCGGAAGCGGCTGCCGGAACTCGACCCCGATCTCGCGCGGCCGTTCAACAGCGACGCCGCCTTCGCCATCGACGGCGTTACCGTCCAGTCCGTGACCGTGCCCCACGACGCGCGCGAGCCGACCCAGTTCGTGTTCAGCCGCAACGGCGTGCGCCTCGGCGTCCTCACGGACGTCGGCCACGTCTCGCGCCACGTCGCCGAGAGCTTCCAGGGCTGCACGGCGCTCTTCATGGAGAGCAACCACGACCTCGGCATGCTCATGCGTGGCGACTACCCGCCCCGCCTCAAGCGCCGCATCGCGGGCGACCTCGGCCACCTCTCGAACGACCAGGCCGCGGACTTCCTCGCCCGCGTGCTGCACGACGGGCTGACGCATGTCGTGGTCGGCCACGTCAGCGAACAGAACAACGCCCGGCGCCACCTCGACGCGGCGTTCGGACCGTTCGCGGACCGGCTGAAGGAACTGCGTTTCGCGACGCAGGGGGAAGGGGTGGCGTGGATCGAGGTGGGGTGACGGCGACGCACCCGGATCGGGCTGGCGCCAGAGGCGGCGCCTGTCAGGGCGACGGCTTCGCTGGCGCTACTCCTCAGCCACCGTCGCGAACTGGTTGAGATACCGGATCAGCCCGAAGTTGGTGACGTCCAGCTCGCGGGCGCGCCGAGCAAGCCGATCCACGGGCACCTGGCACAGCGCCACCAGGCGCGATGCGTCGCCGCCGGAACAGCCGTTCAACAGGGAGCGAACCGTCCACTCCATGACGCGTCCGCCGTCGGCATCGCCACGCAGGTAGTCGAGCACCTGCCGGCCACTCGGGCGATCGCGGATACCGGCGCAGTTCGTCCGAGGAACCGCGCGCATATCGCGTGCGGGCGTTCGTGCGCGAACTCGGGCGGAGGCGGCTTCACATGCGCGAAGGATGTCTGGTCGTGCAGGCGGATAGGACGTTGGCGGTAGTGCGGGAAGTGCCGGCTGTTCATGGCCTTTAGCCTTCCGGCGTCCCGGTGCCCCGCGCGGGGCCGGGTCTCGGTTCTGCGGCAACGTGCGCGGACCGGCGAAGCACGTCCACCACGTCGTTCGGGGCGACCCTGCCGCAGCGTTGGACGCGCACCCCGATCTCGACCACAATGCGCGCTCCCGGAGAGGTGCCGGAGTTGGTCGAACGGGCCTGACTCGAAATCAGGTGTGTCCTTTGGGCACCCAGGGTTCGAATCCCTGCCTCTCCGCCAGTTGCATCAACGCTACGACAGCCCCGGGCCGACCCCAGCCATCGGGAGATTGCCGCAACTGCTTCGCTACTGTCCCCTCGCCCTGTTCGCGGCTGTCCTCGCCACCGCATGCGGAGGAGGAGGCGGCGGATCTGGCTCCTCCAGTCCCGCGGCGCCGCCCCCGCCGACGCCCATTCCCCTGACGGACAGTATTCCGGCGCCGGGCGTCATCTTGGACCCGGCCACGCGGAGCCTGCACATCGTCCACCTGGCCGACCCGGACTGGCGGTTCGAGTACTCGGGCACGTGCGAGCCGACGGGGTTCGCCTTGCGCCGCGAACTCGTCGACCTCGGTGGGCCGGACGACGGTCGTGAAGTCGTCGACCACAGGCTCTCGTGCACGCTAGAACCGGGCGCGGAGCACGAGGTCCAGGTGGACGCCACGGCCGGGGACGGCTCGCGGCATCGGGCCATACTCGCGTTCTCGTCGGCCGCGGAGCCCGCGGCGGCGGGGGTCGAGGTGCGCGCTTCGGCAAGCCTCTCGCGGCGTTCCGTAGACCGGCTGTTCGACCAGTACGTGCGCGAAGCGGTCCTCCGGGAGGTCGACACGCCGATCGTCGGGACGCTCGTCGCGCTGCTCGTCGCGGAGATCGCCGAACGGGCGTGGACGGAACTCGGCGGCCGGACGGCCTCTTGGGGCACGCTGTCCGCGGCGGTGTCCTACGCGTCGCGCAGCCCCTCGGGCAGCGCGGCGACGCTGAGCGGGTTGGTGGCGGCGCCCGATGTCGTCGGCGCATCGGACTATGTGGCCCCCGATCGGATCGTCTTGCTCGCGCACGCCACCGGCTCGACGCCCAGCCGTCTGCGACCGAGTGACGGGACTGCCGTGCTCGCGAACCTGCTCGCCGGCCGCGGGTACCTGGTCGTGGCGCCCGACAACTGGGGACGCGGTCACGGGGACGGCGCGGACGAGCCCGAGACGTACCTGATGGCGAACCGCGTTGCCGCCAACGGCCTGGACATGGTGCGGGCCGTACTGGACGACGGGCGGTATGCGGCGTTCCACGATGCGCCGGACCCGGTGGAGGTCGCAATCATCGGCTACTCGCAGGGGGCGCACAGCGCCGTCGCGATGTGGCTGACCGGCGCGTCCTTCGCCGATGACATCGCGGTCCGCGAGGTCTACGCCGGTGGCGGGCCACACGACGTCTACCGGTCTTTCCGCGGCGTCCTGGAACACCTCGCCGACCGCTGCGACGGCAACCCGTGGTGCCGGCACGTCGACCGCGACGTCATGATGCCCTACGCCGTCGGCCGCATCGTGCCGGCCCTCCTGCGGTACACGGATGTCGGGCTCACCCCCGACGACGTGGTCGACGGAGAGCGCCTCTCCGAGGCTTTCGTCACTGGCATGCTGGACGGCGACGAGCGCTTCGACGCCCTCAAGACGATGCTGCAGCTCAACTCGTTCGCCGACGTCGCGGATCTCGCGGGGACCCTGCCCGACCCCGGCGCGCGCATCCTCCTGTACCATTCGCCATTCGACCGCCTGCTCCCGCAACGGAACACGGCGGACCTGGCCGAGGCGCTCTTCCCCGGCTTCGACGTGACGGCGGACCTCGAGGCGTGCGGTTCCCGCACCTTCGAGGAACTCGGCGACCTCGTGGACATGGCGGGCGTGGTCCACACGATCTGCGCGTTCGAGGTGTTCGACCGGGTGCTGCGCGATCTTCGCGAGCGCGAGGCGGCCCGTACCGGCTACGAACGCGTCGCCCGGTCTCGCCCCGAGCCGGCCACGCCCTGGCGGGACCTGGCCGAGCGCCGCGCGGGCATCGCCCTCGACGACGCGGCCGGACTGGCGACGTTTCGGGCGGAGAGGTCGACGGCCGAATTGCGAGCGGTCTCGCGGCGGCTGCGTAGCGCGGATTCGCCCGTCCTGCGGGAGCTTGCCGACCAAGTGTGGCGCGAGGCACGGTGAGGCGGCGCCACAGCATGAACAAGAGGAGAACGACATCATGCCCAACAACGTGACCGCGGTCGCTGCCGCACCCGCCGGCGAGGCGGAGGCCCACTTCACGCAACGACTCGCGTTCGAGACGGACTGCTGGGACGTGCACGACGCCCTGTCGAACGACACTGACGACTTCGTGGTGCTCGACGTGCGCGGCCGCGACGCCTATGCCGGCGCCCACGTGCCCGGCGCGGTTTCGCTACCCCATGCCGAGATCGACCCGGAGCGCATGGCGGCCTGGCCCGCGGACACGCTCTTCGTGGTGTATTGCGCGGGTCCCCACTGCAATGGCGCGAACAAGGCCGCCGTGCGCCTGGCGCGCCTCGGCCGGCCGGTCAAGGAGATGATCGGGGGCGTGGTCGGCTGGGCCTCAGAGGGGTTTGACTTCGCCGAGGGCGACGACCCGTAACACCCACTTCGTCAGGGTGCGTCGCGGCGCGCTTCGAGTTCGGCCCTCAGCCGCTCCACTTCCGCCCGTTCCGCTTCCATCCGGCGTTGCTCTTCCGCGCGATCGGCCTCCCAACGGGCCTGCTGGGCATCGAGTTCCCGTCGTTCCGTAGCGGCGCGCGCCCGGGCTTCGGCGAGGGCCGCGTTCTCCCGCTCCAACTGCTCGCGCAGGAGGTCCGCACGCTCCCGCTCGCGCGCGAGGCGCTCCTGCTCACGGGTTGCCACCTCGAGTTCCGTGAGCTGGCCCATGAGCGGCTCAGCCGCGTAGGCCGCCATGACCGGCTGGTCCTCGAACGCCACCGAGCCGCGGAAGTACGCCTGCCAGAAGGTCCGGTGTCGTGTCCGCGCGTCCACCGCATCCGTGACGCCCCCCCGGGGGGGGTAGGACAGCGTGCCGCGGAG
>VXNE01000681.1 GCA_009840715.1 Gammaproteobacteria bacterium | reverse complement strand
ACACCGGGTTCAGCGAGGTCATCGGATCCTGCGAAATCATGGCGATGCGGCGGCCCCGGATCTCCTCGGCCAGGATGTCCTCATCGAGGCCCACGAGTTCGCGTCCTTCGAGGCGGATCGATCCACCGACGATCCGGCCGGCGGGTTTCGGCGGCAGGCCGAGGAGCGAGAGCCCCGTCATGGTCTTGCCGCTGCCGGACTCGCCGATCAGCCCGAGCGTCTCCTTCGCGTCCAGCGTGAAGGACACGCCGTCCACGGCCTTGACCACGCCCCTGCGGAGGAACAGGTGCGTCTTGAGGTCCTCCACGGACAGGAGCGGCGCGTTCATATCTGCCGCCGCATCGGGTCGAACGTGTCACGCAGCCAGTCGCCGAGCAGGTTGGACGCGAGACAGGCGGCCATGATGGCAATGCCGGGGATGGTGATGAGCCACCACGCGACCTCGATGAAGTTGCGCCCGTCCGCCAGCATGCCGCCCCAGGAGACCTGGGGCGGCTGGATGCCGAGACCCAGGAAGCTGAGCCCCGCCTCGAACACGATCACGCTGCCGAATTGCAGCGTCGCGAGCACGAGCATGATGTTCAGGATGTTGGGCGTCAGGTGGCGGAGGAAGATCATGGGAGTCGAGACGCCGGCGACCTTCGCCAGCGCGATGTAGTCCCGCTCGCGCAGGCTCAGCACCTCGCCGCGCACGATGCGCGCGTACCAGGTCCAGTACGTGAGGACGATCACAATCACGACCATGGCCTCGCCGGGCGGCAGCACGGCGGCGAAGAGCATGGCTAGCGGCAGCGCGGGGACGGACATCTGGATGTCGATGAGGCGCGAGATGACCGCATCGACGACACCCCCGAAGTAACCGGCGGCCATGCCGAGCAGGGCGCCAATGAACCCGGAGAGGACGATGGCGTAGGCGGCGATCGTTACGGAGATGCGCGCCCCGGCGATGATGCGGCTCAGGATATCGCGGCCGAGGTTGTCGGTGCCGAGGAGGAATCGCGCGGTGCCGCCTTCCTGCCAGACGGGCGGCTGCATGGCGTCGCGTAGCGAGATGGCGTCCGGGGCGTGGGGTGCGATGAGGGGACTGCCGAGCGCGCAGACCAGCACGAGCAGCAGGATCGACGCTGCGATCCACGGGAATCCGCGCCCCACGACGCGCCGCATCGCGCGCCCGACCCCGAAACCCGGCAGGGGGGCAGGTGCTACGTCACTCATGCCGGATCCTCGGGTCGATCAGCCCGTAGGTGAGGTCCACGATCAGATTGACCACGACGAAGATGACCGCGGCCAGGATCACGCCCGCCTGCACGACCGGGAAGTCCCGCGCGAACACCGCTTCGACGACGGCACGGCCAACGCCGGGCCAGGCGAAGACCACCTCGATCACGAAGGCGCCGCCCAGCATGTTCGCGAAGTACACGCCGATGAGCGTGACGAGCGGCACGGCGGCGTTGCGCAGGGCGAAGCGCCAGACGATCGCGCGTTCGGGGAGACCGATGGCGCGCTCCATGCGCACGTAGTCGCTCTGCATGATGTCGAGCATCGCCGAGCGTAGCGTGCGCGTCATGGCGGCGACCGGGTACCAGCCGAGCGCGATCGCCGGGAGGATGAGGTGGCCCACCGTGCCGCGCCCGTAGGCCGGTAGCCACTGCAGTTGCACCGCCACGAAGACGATCAGCAACAGTCCGACCCAGAATCCGGGCATCGCCTGGCCGAGCATCGCGAAGAGCTTGGCCGCGTTGTCGATCCACCCGCCGCGGTGCACGGCCGAGAGGACCCCGAGCGGCACGGCCAGCGCCAGGGCGAACACGAGACCCGCGAGCGCGAGTTCCAGCGTCGCCGGCAGCCGCTCGAGGACCAGGTCCATGGCCGGCATGTTCCACAGGTACGAGTGACCGAAGTCGCCGGTGAGCGCGTCCCGCAGGAACACCACGAACTGCACGGGCAGCGGCCGGTCGAGGCCCAGGGCGCGGCGCATCGCCTCGAAGTCCGCTTCGGTCGCGTCCATGGGCAGCAGCAGCGCCACCGGGTCCCCGGACAGGCGCTGGGCCACGAAGACGATGAGCAGCGCGCCGACCACGGCGACGGCGCCCTGCCACAACCGGTTCAGTACGTAGCGCCGCACGTCAGTGCGATGTCCCTGCGCGGGCGGGGCCGATGTGCCGCATCGCCCGCCAGAAGGCCCCGGGCCAGGGACGGTAGTCGATGGTGTCGCGCCAGGCGAACGTGATCATCGGGCGGTAAGTGGGCAGGCCCCCGGCCACCCGGTCGTGCTTCACGCGCGCGAGTTGCCGGGCGAGGCGCTCCCGCGTGGCGGGATCGAGCGTCGTCCGGAACTCCTCGACCATGCGGTCCAGTTCGGGGTCGGCGTGGTAGGAGTAGGGCCCCCAGCCGTCTCCGGTGGAGTGCAGGTGACCGGACCAGGGGTCGGTCGGGTCCCCGGGCAGGCCGTGGCCCCACATGGTGCTCAAGATGCCGTCCATCATGGGGCGTGCGTTCACCCGCGCCAGGTTGATCCAGGCGCCGTACTCCAGCTGCACGATGCGGCAGCGTATGCCGACCGTGGTGAGGTAAGCAAACACGGCCTCGCCCATCTCCTTGATGTACGGCTCGCGCGGCGTCGTCAGGTTGTAGCAGTTGACGTTGACCCCGCGTTCGAAACCGGCCTCGGTGAGGAGCGCGCGGGCACGTTCGGGGTCATAGGGATACGGCGCGAGGTCCGGGTCGTAGCCAAGGGAACCGGGGGCGAGCTGCGCGGTGCGGATGCCCTGCCCATAGAGGATGAACTCGATGATCGCGTCGAAGTCGATGGCGTGGGCGATGGCCTGGCGCACGCGCACGTCGTACAGGGGATGCTTGGGGTCCGTCGCGTTGATGTTGAGGAACAGGTTGTTGGGCGCCGGAAGCGACACGACGCGCACACCGGGGAGGGTCTCGAAGTCCGCGATGAGAGCGGGCGGCACGGCGTCGATCCAGTCCACGGCGCCAGTCTTGAACGCCGCGACCCGCGTCGTGTCCTCGGGGATGATCTTGATGACGAGCCGGTCGGCGGCCGGCTGTGCCGCGGGGTTCCAGTAGTCCTCGAAACGCTCGACGACGAGTTCCTCGCGGGGCTTGCGCGACACGAACTTCCACGGGCCGGTGCCAATGGGGTGCGCCTGCACGCCGGCTTCCCCCACTTCCTCGAAGTACCGCCGCGGGATGGCCCAGAGCGCGAGGTTCAGGGGAATGAACGCGCCGTCCGGCGCGTCGAATACGATCTCGAACCGCCGGTCGTCGAGCACGACGAGGTCGCGGATGTAGCGGAAGCGGCCGGCGTTGCGCGAGATGGGGTCGCTCTGGCGCTCGTATGCGTAGCGAAGGTCCTCCGACGTGAGGATGTCCCCGTTGTGGAACCGGACGTTCTCGCGCAGCGTCACGCGGATCACGGTGTCCGCCCCGTTCTGATCCACCTCCCAGGACTCGGCCAGCCAGTTGACCCGTTCGAGGTCCGGATTGACTGCGAGGAGTTGCTCGTAGAAGAGATTCGTGAAGTACAGATCCACCCCGGCGGAGGAGCGCGTGGGATCGACCTGAACAGGCTCGGCGCCGAACGCGACGACCACCTCGGCGGCGTAGCCGCAAGTCGTGAAGGCGAGCGTGAGCCCACCGGCGAGGAGCCGTCGCAGGATCGTCATCGGCCGGGAGAGTTACACACTTGACCCGGTCTGCGACAGCGGATCGACCGTGCGTCAGCGCGCCGCTTCACGGCGCGAGATCGATCTCGTACATCGAGCGCCAGTACGCCGCCGGCCAGGGCCGAAACGCGATCGTGTCGCGCCAGGCCAGCGATACGACAGGCCGATACGTCGGGAGCCCGCCGGCGACGCGCTCGTGTTTCAGTCGCGCGATGCGCCGCGCGAGCTGCTCGCGCCGCTCTGGATCCAGGGTCGTGCGCAAGGTCTGGATGAGGCCGTCCAGCTCGGGATCGGCGTGGTACGAGACGCGTCCCCAGCGGTCGGTGAACGTGTGCAGGTGGCCGGACCAGGCGT
Source organism: Gammaproteobacteria bacterium (assembly GCA_009840715.1). Classification (GTDB taxonomy): domain Bacteria; phylum Pseudomonadota; class Gammaproteobacteria; order Pseudomonadales; family Azotimanducaceae; genus VXNE01. The sequence continues at coordinate 1,913 of VXNE01000681.1, read as the reverse complement.
CGGTGGGGTCGCCGGGCAGCCCCTGCCAGCCCATCGCGCTGATGATGCCGTCCATGGCGGGCCGCGAGGCCGTGCGGAGCACGTGCACCCACGCGCCGTACTCCATCTGGACGATCCGGCAGCGGATGCCGACGGCCGTGAGGAAGGCGAACGCGGCTTCGCCGACCTCCTTGATGTTCGGTTCCCGGGGCGTCGTGAGGTTGTAGCAGTTGACGCTGAACCCGCGCGGGTATCCCGCCTCGGCGAGCAGCGCGCGGGAGCGTCCCGGATCGTAGGCATACGGCGCGAGTCCCTCGTCGTAGCCCAGCGTGCCGGGGGCGAGCTGCACGGTCCGGACTCCCTGTCCGTACACGATGTGCTCGATGATCGCGTCGATGTCTATGGCGTGCGCCACGGCCCGGCGGACGCGCACGTCCCCGAGGGGGCTGCGCGGGTCGACGGCGTTCATGCCGAGGTAGAGGTTGTTGGCGGTCGGCAGCGATGCGACGCGCACGCCCCGGAGGCTCGCGAGACCGGCGACCTGCGCGGGTGGCACGGCGTCGATCCAGTCCACTGTCCCGGTCTTGAAGGCGGCAACGCGGGTAGTGTCCTCCGGGATGATCTTGATGACGAGCCGCTGCGCGCGAGGCTTGGCCGGTGCGTTCCAGTAGTCCTCGAAACGCTCGACCACCAGTTCTTCGCGCGGCTTGCGGGACACGAACTTCCAAGGCCCGGTCCCGACCGGGTGGGCCTGGATGCCCGCATCGCCCACCGCCTGGAAGTACCGGCGGGGGACGGCCCACAGCGTCAGGTTCCATTGCTCGAAGAGCGCGTCGGGCCGGTCGAACACGACGTCGAAGCGGAGGTCGTCGTGCACCACGAGGTCGCGTACGAAACGGAAGCGGACGGCCGAGCGGGACGCCGGGTCGCGTTGGCGCTCGTAGGCGTAGCGGAAGTCGTGGGCGGAGAGGGTGTCGCCGTTGTGGAAGCGCACGCCCTCGCGGATCTTCACGGACAGGACGTGGTCTTCGCCCGACGGTGCGAAGGACCACGATTCGGCCAGCCAGTTGACGCGCCCGAGAGTCGGGTCGACGTTCAGCAACTGTTCGTAGAAGAGCGTCAGGAAGTACGCGTCGATGCCGGCGATGGCACGGGTCGGGTCTGTCTGTGGCGGCTCCGCCGCGAAGGCCACGGTGATGTCGCGGGCGTCCGCCGCCGGGGCGGCCAGCGTGGCCAGGATGAGCGCGACGGCTCCCGCGAGCAGGTGCCTCATGGCGCGAGATCGATGGCGTACATGGAACGCCAGCCGGCCGCCGGCCAGGGACGGAACTCGAGCGTGTCGCGCCAGGCCAGCGAGATCATCGGACGGTAGGTGGGCAGACCGCCCGCCACCTGCTCGTGCTTCAGCCGGGCGATGCGGCTTGCGAGGCGATATCGGGCGCCCGGGTCCATGGTCGTGCGCAGCGATTCCACCAGGCGGTCGAACGTCGGGTCCGAGTGGTAGGAGTTGCGTCCCCAGGCGTCGGTCGCCGAGTGCAGGTGGCCCGACCACGCATCGGTGGGGTCCGCCGGCAGGCCGTGGCCCCACATGGCGCTGATGATGCCGTCCATGCGCGGACGGGACGCGGCGCGCAGGAGGTTGATCCAGGCGCCGTACTCCATCTGCTCGATGCGGCACCGGATCCCGACGGCGCCAAGGAATGCGAACACCGCCTCGCCTACCTCCTTGATGTTGGGCTCTCGCGGCGTCGTGAGGTTGTAGCAGTTGATCCGTATGCCGCGCGGGTAGCCGGCCTCGGCAAGCAGGGCGCGCGACCGGTCGGGATCGTACGCGTAAGGCTCGAGCGACGCTTCGTAGCCCACCGAACCGGGCACGAGCTGGGCCGTCCGGATGGCCTGCCCGTGGACGACATGCTCGACGATGGCGCCGGTGT
>VXNE01000029.1 GCA_009840715.1 Gammaproteobacteria bacterium | reverse complement strand
ATCCGTCATGCGGGGGTGGGGCGGGGTCTTCGTCAGCCGCATCGACGGCAGCCCCGGGGCGGTGGTCGGGCTCCCGTTGCGGGAGACCCACGACGTGCTGCGTTCCTTCGGTATTCGCTGCTGGTCTGACGCGCGCCCGCGAAACGCCTGATGGGGCCGTGACCCGGGGCGCGGACCGGTCGTTTAGTTCAAGTGCCGTTCACTTCGGGAGAAACCGCAAGGGTATGATGTGCGCGTGCGCTTGCCGCCGCCGAGACGTTCGTTGCCCGGTTTTGGAAGGAGGTTGTTCGTCGTGGCCGCCGTGGCCGCCGTCTGCGCCGCGGCCATGCAGGGCGGCGGCCGCCTTCTGGTTGCCGCGCTCCCGGAACTGGAACCCCGCGTCAACGCGTGGCTGGCCACCCGCGACGTGGCGGTGCATGGCCTTTGGGGTTCCTGGAGGCACCTGAACCCCGTCCTCGGTGCGGAGTCGCTTGCGCTCCCCGGAGCGGAATTCCACGACATCGCCCTCGAACTGGACGTCGCCGAGAGCCTGTGGCGCAACCGCATCGTGGCGCGGCGCTTTGCGGTCGGCGATGCGCGGCTGCGCCTCGAGCAAGGTCCGACCGGCTGGCGCCTCGAGGGCTCGGCCGAGGGCCCGGCGCCCGACCTCTCGGCCTTCTTCCGCCATAGCGACGAGGTCCGGCTCCAGGCCCGGATCGAGTTCCTGACCAACGGCGCCTCCGCTGCGGTCGACCTCGCCCTCTCCGCGCTCAACGAGGGGGCGGCGCATCGCTGGCAGGCCGAACTCTCTACCGACCCTGCCTGCGACGACTGCTACGCGCGGCTCGACGCCGATGTCCGTCAGACCGGGCCTGGCATCGGAGACCAGGCTGGAGCCGTGCGCGTTCAGGCGCGGCACTTTCGCCTGCCCGCCGCCCTCGCCGAGGCCTTGGGCGTACCGGCGATGGTCCTCGATGCGACGGGGCAGTGGTCCGCAGACGGCGCCGATGCGGCGGCGCGGACGGAGTTGCACGTGTCGGACATCGCCCTTCCGGCCGGCCCGGCAAGCCTGACGGTCCAGACAACCGCGGCTGGAGCCCACGGCCTCTACCGCGGGGTCGGATCGTTGCGGGTCGCGACGCCCGATGCGGAAGTGTCGGTCGAGGACATCGGGTTCGCGGCGGATGCGGCCGGCGCCCTGACGCTATGGATGGACCTGCTGGACCTCGGGGCCTGGAACGCCCTGTTCGTCTCCGCCCTCGGCGCCGGCGGGACGCTAGGTCGTTGGTTCCACGGCGTGGGCGCACGCGGCCAACTCCGGGACGTGCAACTGCAGGTGGACCGGGAGGGGATCGCCTACGAGGGACTGCTGCATCGCGCCTACACCGAGAGCTTCAACGGTATTCCCCGGCTGGACGACGCCCGCGGCCGACTGCAGGGACACCTGCACGCCCTGCGGATCGCGCTGGCCGGAGCGCCCCTGCGCGCCGCGATGCCGGAGCACTTCGACGGCAGTTGGAACTACGACAGCGCCGCCGGGGAAGTCACGATCTGGTTCGAACCCGGCTACCTGGGCCTGCGGGGAACGGGCAACCTCCGGTCCGAGGAGGCGTCTGTCGAGCTCGGGCTGGCCTTGACCCGGCCTCACGACCCGCTCGAGGGACACCTTTCCATGGTGGCGCTCGTGGAACGCGCGACGGTGGGCCATACCAGGCAGTTCCTGCCCCGGGAACTCCGGGGCCAGTTGCGCTCCTGGCTGGACACGGCCCTGGTAAATGGTCGACTTGTGGGAGGCGCAGTCGCCTACCACGGCCACACGCGGACGCTGCCGGACCTGCCGATGCGCAGGATCGCCCTGACCGGAGAGGTTCGCGACGGCGTGGTTGCCTACCACCCGGACTGGCCGATCGCCGAGGCGCTCTCCGGGCGTTTCTCGGTCAGCGGCACGTCCGTCGCGGCGCGCTTCGACACCGGCGCGTCCCTCGGCCTGCCGATACAGGGTCTCGAGGTCGAGGTGCCAGGCGACGCGGCCTACGTGGACGTCCGCGTGCAGGCGAGGCCCTCGGCCGGGGAGGCCCTCGCGTTCGCGTTCGCGACGCCGATCGAGGACTTCCTGTCGTTCGCCTGCGAATGCTGGACGGGCGCCGGTCCGGTCGGGATCGACGCCACGCTCCGGATTCCCTTCGCCGGCCCGCCCGAGCCCGGTGACGTGGCCGTGGCGTTCGACCTCGACGGCGTCTCGCTCGGACTCACCGACCTGCGCCTGCAGTTCCACGACCTTGAAGGCTCCGCGCGTTTCCGCTCCCCGCACCTCCTCGCCGCCGCGGGAGTGGAAGGGACGTTGTTCGGCTTCCCCGTCCGGATCGACGCAGCCTCCGACGACGACGCGGTCTCGTTCGCCTTCACGGGCCATAGCCGGGTAGAGGACATCTTCGCGGTTCTGGACATGGGCAACGTGACGGAAGTCACGGGGCCGTCGGCGGCCGTGCAGGGCGCGTTCGATTTCGACGCCACGTTCGACTTCTTTGCCGCCAGTCACCGGCCGCCGGTGCTGCGCGTCTCGACCGACGCACTCGGCGTCACCCTGGACCTGCCGCAACCCCTCGCCAAGGACCCGGCGACGTCCCGGCCGCTGACGACGCGAATGGTCTTCTCCGGCGACACCGTGTTCGCGGACGGCAACGACGAGGTGGCGTCGTGGTGGCTACGGGTCGCCCCGGACCACGGGCTTCGGGGCGCGGTGGGCATCGGCGTCCCGCCCAGTCCGCCCGAGGCCGTTGCGGCAGGCGTCTCCATCGCGGGCACGCTCCGGCATTTCGACGCCTCCGGCGCTTCCAGCTGGTCCGACGCGCCGCTCCGCTGGCGGCTGGAGGGCCTGGCTGTCGACCGGATTGCCCTCCATGACCTCACGCTCACGAATGCGCGCCTCGAGGGGTCTGGAAGCCCCGGAGAACTGGCGCTCCAGTTCGACAGCGAGGAGATGACCGGGTCCCTGGCGGTACAACCCGACCGCCCCCTGCGGCTCGACCTCGCCGAAGTGCGCCTGCCCGGGGGAGAGACCGGCGTCGACCCGATCGACGTGTCGGTCATCCCGCTGCTGCCGGCGGCCGACATCGAGATACGGCGCGTCCTGCTGGACGGGGAGCACTTCGGAAGCTGGCGCTTCGGTACGCGGCCCGCGGAGAACGCGGTCCACTTCACGAACGTGTCCGGCGACATCAAGGGCCTGCGCATAGACGCCCTCGAGGACATTGTCTGGACCCTGGACAACGAGTCGCATTTCCGCGGCACGGTGACGGCGTCCAACCTGGCCTCGGTGCTGCCCGCGTGGGGCTATGCCACCAGCGTCGAAAGCACGGACGTCGACATCCGCGGAGATGTCGCCTGGCCCGGCTCCCCGCTCAACTTCCAGCTCGACCACCTGTCCGGCGACATCGGCCTCACGGTGACCGAAGGGCGTTTCCTCGACGTCGCGGAGGTGCCGGCGGGACGCATCCTCACGCTGCTCGACTTCTCGAAGGTGGCGCAAAGGCTGAGGCTGGACTTCTCCGATGTCTTCGGGCAGGGGATCGGCTTCGAACGCATACGCGCCTCGACGAGCCTCGACCACGGCGTGCTGCGCTTCGAGGAACCCCTCGAAATCCGGGGGCCGGGTTCCGAGTTCCGGATCTACGGCACGGTCGACTTTCACGACGGCGCGCTGGACAACGACATGGTCGTCACGCTGCCCCTCTCCTCGAGCCTGCCGTGGTACGCGTTCTGGCTCGCGTCCACGAACCCGGCCACCGCGGCCGGCGTGCTGCTCGGACGCGAGGTGTTCAAGCGCCAGATCGAGGCCCTCTCCAGCGCCCGCTATCGCGTCACCGGGACGCTCGAGGAGCCGAAGCCGAGCTTCGTCGGCATATTCACGGGCGAGTTCGCGCCAGAGTCGGCCGAAGGGGCGGCGCAGGCGCCCGAGCCGCCGCCCCACGCACAGCAGGACGCGCAAGAGTGAACGAACCGGTCGAAGTCGCCAAGCGGCAGCTCTGGGACAACAGCGAGATCGCCGAGCGCGACGTGGACCGGCTCGTGGGCCGATTGATGCGCCGCGACGTGGACACGGGCGAGCTGTTCTTCCAGCACCGCCGGTCGGAGTCCTGGAGCCTCGAGGACGGCACCGTCAAGGACGGCTACTTCAGCGTCGATCGCGGCGTCGGCGTGCGCGCCATCAGCGGCGAGAAGACCGGTTTCGCGTACGCCGACGACATCGCCCTTCCGGCGCTCGCGCAGGCCGCCGATGCGGCGCGGTCCATCGCGCGCGCCGGCGGCGACCGCTCCGTACAGGCCTATGCGCGGACCGCGCCGACGCCCAGGTACGCGGCCCTCGATCCCATCGGTTCCGCCAACGAGGACGAGAAGGTGGCCTTGCTCCAGCGCATCGACGCCTTCGCCCGTGACCTCGACCCACGCGTCGCCGAGGTCACGGCACGGATCGCCGCCACCCACGAGATCAGCCTCGTCGTCGCGAGCGACGGCACGCTCGCGGGAGACATCCGCCCGCTGGTCCGTTTCGACGTCACCGTCATCGCGGAACAGGACGGCCGCCGCGAACGCGGCTTCGGAGGCAGCGGGGGCAGGCATGACCTCGGATCGATCCTGGCCCAGGGCGCCGACGGTGGCGGCGCGGCCCTCGAGGTCGCCCGCGAAGCCGTGCGTCAGGCGCTGCTCAACCTCGACGCCGTCGACGCGCCGGCCGGCTCGATGCCCGTGGTGCTCGGTCCCGGGTGGCCGGGCGTCCTCCTGCACGAGGCGGTGGGCCACGGCCTGGAGGGGGACTTCAACCGCAAGGGCACGTCCACCTATTCCGGCCGCGTCGGCGAGCGGATCGCTTCGAGCCTGTGCACGGTGGTCGACGACGCCACGCTTACCGACCGGCGCGGTTCCCTCACCGTCGACGACGAGGGTACGGCCGGCCAACGGACGGTACTGATCGAGAACGGCGTGCTCACGGGGTACATGCAGGACAAGCTCAACGCTCGCCTGATGGGCGCAACGCCTACCGGCAACGGACGGCGCCAGTCGTACGCGCACGTCCCGATGCCGCGCATGACCAACACCTTCCTGCTCGGCGGCGAGTCGACGCCGGAGGAGATTCTCGCCAGCGTCGATCGCGGGATCTTTGCAGTGAGCTTCGGCGGCGGCCAGGTCGACATCGCCTCAGGCCGGTTCACGTTTTCCGCGACCGAGGCCTACCTCATCGAGAAGGGCAGGGTCACCGCCCCCATCCGGGGCGCAACGCTCATCGGTAACGGGCCCGACATCATGACGCTGGTCTCGATGGTCGGTAATGACCTCGAACTCGACCGCGGCGTGGGCGTGTGCGGCAAGGACGGCCAAAGCGTGCCCGTCGGCGTGGGGCAGCCGACGCTGAAGATCGACCGGATCACCGTCGGCGGAACGCGTTCCTGACCCTTACCCGCGCGCGAACGCCGGTCACCCGTCGGCGCGGTCCTCCCGTTCCCGGAGCAGGCGGAAAAGGCGGCGCGCAAAGTCCGCGCGCACTGCCGGATCCCGCGCACGCCGCGTGCGTCCGATCAGGTGCCGCAGGGGCTGCACGTCCGTCCCCGGATGCAGGCGAACGTACTCGGTGAGCGCGTCCGGCTCGGTGAGCAGGCGTTCCCGCCAGCGCTCGAGCCGTCGGTTCCGGCCACGTTCCTCCGGCGTGAGTTCGGTCACGCGTGCGAGCCCGACCGCGATGGCATCGCGGTCCTCGTCTCGCATCAGCCGGCCGATCCGCTGCAGTTGACGCCGCCGCGCCTCGCGTTGCGACAGTCCGCGGTACGCCTCGAGCGCATCGGACAACGCCTCGCCGATCGGAATGCGTGCCAGCCGCGCAGGGTCCAGTTCGGTAAGGGCCTCGCCGAGGCGGCGCGCCTCCCTCGCGTCACGCTTGCGGGCGGATTTGCTGATGCCGAGCCCACCGTCGGGGGCCGGCGACCCACCGTCCGGACGCTTATA
>VXNE01000460.1 GCA_009840715.1 Gammaproteobacteria bacterium | reverse complement strand
CTTGTTGACGTGCTGTCCGCCAGGGCCCGAAGCGCGCACGAACTTCCACGCGAGCGCTTCCTCGGGTACCTCGACGCCGCTCGCGATCTCGACCAGGGCCATCGCGTCTCAGTGCTCGAGACCGAGCGCGTCGCAGAGGAAGGCCATGTAGCCCTTGCTGGCCGCGAAGCGTTCGCCGACCGCGTCGGCGAAGCCCGGACTGCCGGCCTCGGATCGCTCGACGTTGCACACGGCGATGTGGTCCTTGCGCTTGAGGTCCTCGAGGTAAGGATGGTCGGGTGGATACCCCCGTGGCGGGCGCTTGAGGCTGGACCCGCCGAGATCGAAGACGCCGCGGAAACGCCGGTTGTCCCGCACCCGCTTCCACTTCGCGGAATGCTCGAAGATCGCGGTGCGAATCGCTTCGAGCGCACTCCGCTCGGGATGCCACATGCCGGCGGCGAGAAAGCAGGTCTCGCCCTGGATGTGCACGTAGAAGCCCGGGGCGTGCACGTCCTTGCCGCGCTCGTGGCGGAACTGCATGCCGATGTTGGTCTTGTAGGGGGTCTTGTCCTTCGAGAAACGGGTGTCGCGGTAGACGCGCATCAGCGACCCGCCCGTTCGCTTCGGAATCGCCAGGAAGTGGTCCGAGATCGCCGGGAGCCGGGCGTTCATGGCGGCGATGAAGTCGAGCGCCGGCTCGAGCACCGACTCCTCGTAGCGGTGCTTGTTCTCGTTGAACCACGGCCGTTCGTTGTTCTGTTCGAGCTCTTCGAGAAACCGGAAGGTCTCCACCCCGAACCCCTGGAAATCTCCCATGCGTCGGCTCCGTCGCCCGGCGTTGGGGGCGAGATCAGGGCGACACACTAAGCGCTCGCCCCGGACACCGCAATTGTGCGCGTATGATGCCGCGCCATGCAGGAAGGCACCGATGCCGGCCGCGCGCAGGCCGGGGGCGCCCGGCGGACGGTGCGCGACTACATGGGCCGTGGCCCCTGGTTCACCGTCGGGGTCCTCACGGCCGCCAACTCCTTCGCCTTCCTCGACCGCCAGGTCCTCGGGCTCCTGATCGAGCCCGTTCGGGCGGACCTCGGCCTCACGGACACGCAGATCAGCATCCTGATCGGCTTCGCGTTCGCGATCTTCTACTCGGTGTTCGGCATCCCCATCGGCCGCCTCGTCGACGCGCGCTCGCGGCGTCTGATCATCGCCGTCGGCATCGCGGTCTGGAGCCTGGCGACGGCGGCGTGCGGTCTCGCACGGTCCTTCTGGACGCTGTTCCTCGGCCGCATCGGCGTCGGCGCCGGCGAGGCCACGCTGGGCCCGGCCGCCATGTCCATGATCTCCGACCTGTTCCCGCCCGAGCGCCGGGGAACCGCCATCGCCGTGTTCATCACGGGCGCCGCGATCGGGTCGGGATTCGCCACCGTCCTCGCGGCGACTGTGTTCGCGGTGCTGGAGGACTTCGCGGAGATTGCCCTGCCGGTCGTCGGCACGGTGCGGCCCTGGCAGGTCGTATTCTTCGTCGTCGGCCTGCCGGGACTCCTGGTCGCGATACTCGCCCTGGCGATGCGGGAACCCGCCCGGGGTGACGCCGTCGGCACCGCGGGCATTCCGCTGCACGAGGTCTGGGCGCACGTGCGCGAACACGCCGTGCTGATCACGTGCACCCTCATCGGCTTCAGCATCCTCGCCATCAAGTCCTACGGCATCGCGGCCTGGGTTCCGACGTTCTTCGTGCGAACCCACGGCTGGTCCGTGGGCCAGGCCGGGATCTACTTCGGGCTGACGCTCGCCATCACGGCCACGATCGGCGCGATCCTCGGCGGCCGCCTGTCGGACTGGCTCGCGGGCCGGGGGATGGCCGACGCGAAGATCCAGATCGCCATCCTCGCCAACCTGCTCACGCTCATTCCGATCGTCGCGTACCCGCTCGTGGCCAACGATATGGCCGCCATCGTCCTCGTCGCCGCGTACTACCTCTTCGCCGCCGCGACGACGCCGATGGGCGCGGCGATCGTGCAGGAGATCACCCCGCCGCGCATGCGCGGGCAGATCTACGCCGTGTTCCTGTTCACCTCGACGCTCGTCGGCATGGGGTTCGGGCCGCTGTCGATCGCGCTCACCACCGACAACGTCTTCGGCGACCCGGCGGACCTGCGGTACTCGCTGGCGATGGTGCCCCTGGTCACGGTCTCGCTGGGGCTCGCGTTCCTGCTGGCCGCGAGGAGCCGGTACAGGGCGCTGCCCCGGGTCTACTGACGGGCGGCCGGCCAGCACACCGCTATACTCCTGGGCCCTTTGCGGCTGTGCGCCGAGGTCCCGCGATGCTGAGTCCCGAGCAGATCGATCGCTACCGTACGGACGGCTACGTCATCCCCGACTACCGCGTTCCGGGGCCGGTGCTCGCGGACATCCGCTCGGCTCACGACCGGCTGATCGAACGCCACCCGCAGTTCACGGACTACTGTCCGGCACTCCTCGCCTTCGACACCGGCTTCCTGAATGTCGCGCGCATTCCCGAGATCCTGGACATGGTCGAACAGCTCATCGGCCCGGACTTCGCCCTGTGGAACTCGAGCTTCTTCGCCAAGCCCGCGAGGCACGGTACGCGCACGCCCTGGCACCAGGACGGCGAGTACTGGCCGATCCGGCCGGTGGCGACGTGCTCGGCGTGGATCGCGGTCGATGAGTCGACGACGGAAAACGGTTGTCTGCGCGTGATTCCGGGGTCCCACCGGGACCGGCGCGTCATGGCGCACCGGTTCAACGGCGCGGACGGGCTGAGCCTGCCGCTCGAGCTGCAGCCCGAGGAATACGACGAAGGCGACGCGCGGGACATCGTCCTCGAGGCGGGGCAGGTTTCCCTGCACGACGTTTTTCTCGCGCACGCCTCCGAACCGAACACCTCCGAGCGCCCGCGCCGCGGTATGACGCTGCGCTACATGCCGACCACGTCGGTCTACGATCGGGAACTCGCGAGGGAGCAGGCGCCGCGGGCCACTCGGGCCGTGGCGATGGCCGAGCGCACGCTCTACCTCATGCGCGGGGCAGACCGCTCCGACGGGCGCAACGACTATCGGATGCGTTCGTAGGGGCGGGCGTTACGCGCGTACGGTGGCCGGCACGCTGTAGGACTTGAGGTCGGCCACGAACTCCTTGAGCACCTGGATGCCGGTCGCTTCCGCCTCGCCGCACCACTCCCGGAATGCCGCAAGCAGGTCGTCCCCGCGACCGCGCTTCGACCACACGTCCACGAGTTCGAGCCGCTTCTCGTAGATCGTCTTCAAGGACGGGCTCACCCCCGTGATCTCGCTGATCCGTCGCCGCTGACGGTCGCTGACCAGGGTGTCGTGACGGCACAGCACCGGCTTCGAGCGCCTGAGCAGCCGCCGCGTGCCCGCATCGGCCTGGCGGAACTCCTGCTTGACCAGCGGCGCGACGACTTCTTCCGCGTAGCGCGACATGACGCGGAACCGGTCGTTCAGCACCGCCCAGGTGGTGTCCATGTCGATGGAGGTCTTGCCCTCGACCCGCGCGACCACCGGGCCCGTGGAGAGGGGCGAGGCGAGGCCAAGGCGCTCGAAGAGCCGTATCCACGCCCACCCGAGATCGAACTCCCAGGGCTTGACGGAGAGCTTCGCGGAGTTGGGGTACGTGTGGTGGTTGTTGTGCAACTCCTCGCCGCCGATCAGGATGCCCCAGGGCGCAAAGTTGGTCGCCGCGTCGGGACACTCGAAGTTGCGGTAGCCGATCCGGTGGCCGACGCCGTTGACCACGCCCGCCGCGAGGAACGGAATCCAGAGCATCTGCACGGCCCAGGCCGTGAGGCCCAGCACGCCGAACAGGGCGAGGTTCACGAACAGGAGCAGGGTGACCCCGAGGGAGGTGTGGGGGGTGTAGACGCGGTTCTCGATCCAGTCGTCGGGCGTCCCCTTCCCGTAGCGTTCGAGGGTTTCCGGCGTGGCGCCGGCGCGGTAGTACTCGGCGCCCTTGAAGAGAATGGCGCGCAGCCCGTGGATCTGCGGGCTGTGCGGATCGCCATCGACATCGGCCGCCGTATGGTGCTTGCGGTGTACGGCCGTCCACTCCTTCGTGATCATGCCGGTCGTCAGCCACAGCCAGAACCGGAAGAAGTGCTGCAGGGCCGGGTGGAGTTCGAGCGCCCGGTGGGCGGAGAAGCGGTGCAGGTACACGGTGACGGCGACGATCGTCACGTGCGTCATCAGCAGGACGTAGACGGCGATCACCGGCAGGGAGAACCCCACCGCGCCGAACCACAAGTCTTCAAGGATCACCGCCGCTCTCCTACTCCGAGGGACGTTTGCCCCGCTCGTCGCGGGGGCCGCACATTCTGGCCGTTCGTCCCGGAAGATACCACCGTTCCGAGAACGTGGCACGCGGCGCACGCGGCCCGACCGAAGCGCCCGCAGTCGGCGGTCTACAATACTCTGGACCGTTGATCGGAGTGCGCGTGGCCACCGCTGAAGACCTTGCCATCACTCTCGGAGTCGAGGAGGAGTTCTTCCTTGTCGATCCCGACTCCCGCGACCTGATCGCCGACCCCGACCCGGCGATCTTCGACGCCTGCGCCGCCGCGGCCGGTCGTCATCAGGTCGCACACGAGTTCCTGCGCTCGCAGGTCGAGACGAGCACGCGCGTGTGCGCATCGATCGCGGACTTGCGCGAGGCCTTGGCCGAGACGCGTTCCATCGTGGTCGACGCCGCCGAGCGGCACGGCGCGGTGGCGCTGGCCACGTCGATGCACCCGTTCGCAGATTGGCGCGACCAGGCCCCGACGGCGAAGGAACGCTACGAGCGCTTCGCCATCACCTTCCAGGAGAGCGTGCGGCGCCTGATCGTTGGCGGCATGCATGTCCACGCCGGCTTCGGAACGCGCGATTCGCGCATCCGGGTGATGACCGCGTTGCGCCGGTACTTGCCGACGCTGCACGCCCTGTCCGGGTCGTCGCCGTTCAATGCCGGCCGCGAGACGGGCTTCAAGTCGTACCGGCTGACGATCATGGGCGCCCTGCCGCGCACCAGCCTGCCGCCGCCGCTGTTCTCCCACCACGACTACCAGACGCTGGTCGAAGACTATCGCGCACTGGATTTCATTGACGACGGCAGCGAGCTGTGGTGGGACGTGCGCCCTTCGGCGCGCTACCCGACGGTCGAGCTCAGGATCTGCGACATCTGTACGCGCCTCGACGACGCCGTGGCGGTGGCGGCGCTCTACGCGTGCCTGATCCGGAAGCTCTTGCGGCAGGACATGGATGGAGGACTGCCCGCGGAGCCCCCCACGGAGATCATCGCCGAAAACCGCTGGCTTGCGGCGCGTTACGGCGTGCTGGCGTTCCTGGGCGATGTCGGCGGCGGCGGCCGGGTGGACATCGACGACCACCTCGACGCGCTCCTGCACGAGGTGGCCGAGGATGCCGGCGCCCTGGGTTGCGAAGAGGAAGTTGCCTGCATCCGCGACATCGTCCGGGCGGGGACCTCGGCGGATCGGCAGATCGACCTCTTCCGACTGCGCCGGGTCGAAGGGGACGACGAAGAGGAGGCGTTGCGCGCCGTCGTTGACGCGGCGGTGGCCGAAACCCGTCCCTGACGAGGTTCGTCAGCCAGGCGGCAGCGGCATCTCCACGCTGTCCGCGGCGCGTGCCCGGGTGAACGCGGGCATCGGTGCTTCCGTCCTTACCTGCTCGAGCCAGAACACCCCGTCATAAGGGGCGCTGTTGCCGCGCGTACCGACGAAGTCCACGTCGCCGTCGCCGTCGAGGTCGCGGGCTTCGAAGTCGTCGAACATGCCGCGCTTGCGGCGCGAGATGTCGTACCGTGTCCACTCCCGGTCAGCGACGCCCGGATTGCGGAACCACCCGAGGCGCCCGAGCATGTCGTCCACGGTCACCTCGCCGTCCTCGCCGCGCGGCCCCATGCTGTAGCTTCCCGAGAAGGAGTCTCGTATACACATCTGACGCTGCAGCCACTCTTCCGCGTGTAGGTAGAGGTGGTCGCCGTTTCATT
>VXNE01000425.1 GCA_009840715.1 Gammaproteobacteria bacterium | reverse complement strand
GTCCGCATTCGAAACCCCGCGCATGAGGCGCGCCGCCACCCAGTTCAGGGACAGATCGGTCGACGTCCCTTTGCCTACCTTCTCCAGATTCCTTTGCAGACAGGCGGCGATCGGCCAGCCGTACGAATCGTCCCAGAGTACTTGCAGTCGCTCGCGCGGCAGGTCGCGGTCGAAAAACTCCCTGAACTCCGGGAGGGTGAAGCGGAGCTCGTCCGGTCCCACAGCGACACCTCGTCCCTCGGCGACCGGCGTAGCGATGTCGATCGTGCGGGGCAACTGACGACAGGCCAACGCCAAATGGAGATTGGCGGGACCGCGCCAGATCAGGTAGTCGATGATGCGTGCACCACTCTCAGGGATCCGCTCCAGTTCGTCTAAGGCCAATACCCAGCGCTGCCCTTCGGACCGTATCGCGTTCAGCAGACCGTCTAGGTGATGCCTTGCTGTGTCCTGCGGCGCTCCCACGCCACCGACGTCCCACTCTAAGTCCGCGCCGTGGGCCAAGTGAGCAACAACCCGCGCCCCATCGTCGTTTTCGTCGACCGAAAGCCAAATGACCCGATCGCCACGCAGCGCAGCTCGGCGGCAGCAGTCCGCAAGCAAGGTCGTCTTGCCGAATCCGCCCGGCCCGACGAAGACCGTGACCCGCCTAAGAGCGGGATCTAGTCGCTCAGCGAGCCCCGTCCTTTCCAAGGCCCCGGGGGGAGCATCCGGTATGACGGTCTTCTCCTCGGAGACACGAAAAGGTGTCAGTCGCACGGAGCCATCCGCCCCGTTGGCATATCGTCCGCCATGATGGTTTTCGCTTTCGTCTGGATTTCAAGCTCGCCTTATTCACCATACCAGACTCGAAACGCATCGACGAATCGTCAACCTTCCCGAACGACACCCCCCATGAGGCGAGCGCCGAAACCGTGTATGGTCCCGGCGGATGCGAACCGAAGTTTCGAGGCGAGCGGCGTGCGTGGGCATCGCCCGGTTCCAATGCTGCGACCGGTGACAGACCTGTCGTCCGGCAGACCACACACCGCGAAGCCGTGCGTACCAGCGGTGGTCGTCGCGGGCATCCTGACGGCCGCGCTCCTGGCCGGGTGTGGAGGCGGGGGAGGCGGCGGCGGATCCCGCAGCTCCGACACTCCGGAAGCGGAGCCGCCGCCAGCCGCGCCCGTCCCGCTGACCGACGGAATACCCGCTCCGGGCGTCGCCGTCGACCCGTCGGCGCGCGGCCTCAACGTGATCCACGTCGGGGACGGCGACTGGCGTTTCGAATACGACGGCGAGTGCGCCCCGACGGGGATGGCGTTCCGGCACGCGCTCGTTGATCTGGGCGGGCCGGACGATGGCCGCGAGGTCGTCGACCACAAGCTCGCATGCCCGCTCGAGGCGGGCGCCGGCTACGAGGTGCGGGTCGACGCCACGGCCGGCGACGGCAGCCGGTACCGGGCCGTGCTGGAGTTCCGCGCCGACACGGTGGAGTCCCCCCGCGGCGTCACCGTGCTCGACAGCACGACGCTGTCGCGGCGCGCCGTCGACCGGCTGTTCGACCGCTACGTGCGGGAAGCGGTGCTGGCCGAGATCGACATCCCGGTGGTCGGCGCGCTGGCCGCCCTGCTCGTCGCGGAGATCGCGGCACGCGTCTGGACCGAACTCGGCGCCCGCGAGGCCACCTACGGCGTGGTGTCGCATGCCGTGACGTATGCCTCGCGCAGCCCGTCCGGCGCCGCGGCCACGCTGAGCGGCCTGGTGGCGATGCCGGAAATCGGAGAGGACCCCGGCTTCGCGCGGCTCGGCCGCGTCGTCGTCCTGCACCACGCCACCGGCTCCACGCCTAGCCGGCTGGGTTCGGAAGACGGATGGTACGTGCTGGCCAACCTGCTGGCCGGCCGCGGCTATCTGGTCGTGGCGCCGGACAACTGGGGGCGTGGCGCGGACAGCGGTGCGGACCAGCCGGAGACGTACCTGATGGCGAACCGCACCGCGAACAACGCGCTCGACATGGTGCGCGAAGTGCTGGCGGACGACCGGTACCGGAGGTTCCACGCCGCGCCCGAGACGGTCGACGCGGCCCTGGTGGGCTACTCGCAGGGAGGACACAGCACGGTGGCGCACTGGCTGGCGAACGCCGCCGGCGGCGGGGAACACGCCGTCCACGAAGTCCATGCAGGAGGCGGGCCGTACGACCTCCAGCGATCCTTTCTGGGGATCCTCCACGTATTGAACGGAAGCTGCGCCGGCGATCCGTGGTGCCGGGATGTCGACGTGGACGTACACGTGCCCTATGCGTTCCGCATCCTGCCCCCGCTGCTGCGGTACACGGAGGCGGGACTGACCCCCGGCGACGTCCTCGACGGCGAGCGCCTCTCCGACGCCTTCGTCACCGGCATGCTGGACGGCGAGGAACGCTTCGACGCGCTCAAGACGATGCTGCAGCTCAACTCGTTCGCCAACCTCGTCGATCTGGCGGGCACGATGCCGGCGGCGGACACCCGAATCCACCTGTACCACTCGCCCCTCGACCGCCTGGTGCCCCAGCAGAACAGCCGCGAGTTGGCCGCCGCGCTCTCCCCGGGCTTCGACCTCACGACGCATTTCGGCGTGTGCGACTCCAGCGTGTACGAGGAACTCGCCGATCTGGTCGACACGGTCGGGGTGATTCACGCGATCTGCGCCTTCGACATGTTCGACCGGGTGCTCCGGGATCTGCGCCTGGGGGAGGCCGCCCGCGCCGGGTACGACCGCGTGGGCCCGGCCCGCGTCGATCCCGCGCTGGCGTGGCTCGGGCTCGCGGAGCGGCGCGCCGCTGCGGCTCTAGCGGATCCGGACGCGCTGGCCGCCTTTCGAGCCGCGCGGCCGGCGTGGGAACTGCACAGACACGCCCGGCGGCTGCGCGCGGCGGAGTCGGCGCCCCTGCGCGAACTGGCCGACCGGCTTCACCCGTAGGCCGCCTCGTCCGCTGCTAGCCGCACCAGCCTCGCTCACCACGCCGTTGCTGTGCGTGGCAGTCCTCAGGGCTGCAACATGTCCAATCGGAGACGCCGGAAGCCTGGTTGCGGGATTGGTCAACCCCGTCCACCCCGAAGGTGTCGTGTCACGCGCCCGGGCCGCAGGCCCGATCCTCGACACCATGCGCACGTGAGAGACGGTGACAGCAGCGATCTCTCCCGGCGGCGAGGTCCGAAAG
This sequence comes from Gammaproteobacteria bacterium, assembly GCA_009840715.1. GTDB lineage: Bacteria > Pseudomonadota > Gammaproteobacteria > Pseudomonadales > Azotimanducaceae > VXNE01. Next base: position 2,826 of record VXNE01000425.1, on the reverse strand, counting down.
CGTGTGTTGTGCGTCGGACGCCAACCAAACCTCAGCTCCGAGGCCGCACGTGGGGCTGTCACCCGACCGAACCGCTGCCGTTCGTCCTGATCTGGTTCCGGACGATCTGCGCGGTCTTCAGTGCCTGATCGCGCGCAGCCACGTCGGCTTGATGCCCGTCCTGCCCCCAGCCCGAAAGGCCGCGGCAATCGCAGAACGCGCCGCGATTGCGCCCACCTCTCCCTCGCCAGACCCCGAGAATCGTGTTGGCAAGCTGTGGATAAACCGTTATAACGCTTTTAAATCAGCATTTTGATGGATCTGCAGCGCGAAAGGTGTCGCAGGGCTGGAGCAGCGATTGCAGTGCGGAGAACAAGACCCAAGAGGCCCGGGAGGCGACCCAAGCACCGCGGAGTGCGCCGTGCGGCGCTGGTCCTGACGGCCGCCTGCGCGTTCGCCGCTGCTGGCATCTTGACCCGGTTGGACCACGACCGCCGCGTCGCCGTCGCCCTGACGCTCCCCGAAGTGGCCAGTCGCCCGACCTGGGCGGATGAGCGCGACGCCTTCGCGACGCGCCTCGCGCATGCGTTCGACATCGAGCCTCGGGTCGCGGCCGACTTCGCCGGATGGATCCTCGAAGCGGCGACGCGCCAGGCGCTGCCGCCGGAACTCCTCGCCAGCCTGGTCATGACCGAGAGCTCTTTCCGCAAGAACGTCCGTTCGTCGACGGGCGCGGTGGGTCCGGGCCAGGTCCACCCCGACCTGTGGGCCGCCTGGTGCCGTGTGGATGTCACCTATCCCGAGGAGAACGTCAACTGCGCCGCCGGCATCCTCGCGCACTACGTCGAAGTCTGCGCGCAGAGTTCGGCCGACGCCGAGGCGTGTGCGCTGCGGTCCTACAACGTCGGGTACCGCAACCGCGACAACTCCCACTTCGACGCGGCCGCCGACCGCTACCTCGCCAAGATCCAGCGTTATCTCGCCGATTTGGAAAGGACCTGAACCGCTAGCTTCGCTTGGGGAACCGGCCGCCGCAGTGCGCCGGAGGCCGACTCTCGGCTAAGCTCGCCGTTGTTGCCTGACGATCGGCCCTGCCACCGGCTCCGTGCCGATGCAGAGGCAGGCCAGCGGGAGTCGCAGCGAGGACAAGGATGATCAACGCACCGGTTTGCATCATCGGATGCGAACCCATCGGGCTGGCAAGCGCATTGGTGCTTGCGAAGTTCGGCATCGACTCCCTGCTGAACGAACGGCGCGACGAGGTCAACACCCATCCGCGTTCCCGATTCGTGGACACCAACACCATGGAACTCATGCGGTTCCTGGGTGTGGCAAAGGCGGTCGAAGAGACCGGGCTCGGGCCGGACTGGACCGAAAACAACCGCTGGGCCAGCGCGCTCACCGGGCGGCAGATCGCCGTCATTCCCAGCCCCACCTTCCACACGGCGACGAGGAGCACGAGCCCCACGCTGCCCGTCATGACCTGTCAGGACCATGCCGAGAACGTCCTGTTGACGGAGGCCCGCGCCAGCAACGAGCTGCGGCCGGAAGCCGTCGTGGTCGCCCGGTTACGGGAAGCCGTCGGCACCGACGACGAGGTTCCCATCGACATCACCAGCACCGCATGTGGCGCCCGACGCCGGGGTGCGTCGACGCCTTGAGCCGCGGCCGGGTGTTTCTGGCCGGCGACGCGGTGTACGTCGCCGTGCCCACGGGCGGCATGGGCAACAACATCGGCTTTGCCGGCATCCTCAATCTGGCCTGGAAAATCGCCTACGTCCTGAAGGGAATCTCGCCGCTGCGGATGCTCGACACCTACCACACCGAACACCGCGCGATCGCCCTGGATCGCGTGGCCGAAGGGGTGAAGACGACGGAGTCCATGGCGAAGATCTTCTTCGCCCTCTACGCGGGTGCGGACACGGCGGACGCCGTGCATCAGACCCGGCAGTACGCCGACTACGACGGAGTGCTGCCAAGCTTCGAGCTCGAGTCGTCGTTGATCGCGGAGAACACCGATTCCCAGCCGGCGGTTGGGACTCGCCGCCTAGACGGCGTTACCGCCCGCCGAGACGGGCGCGACGCTCACCATGTGTGGGTGGACGAACAGCGGGGCCTATCCGTTCTCGACTGGTTCGGCATCGATTACGTGCTGGTCGGCGGTGCATCCGTTTCGGGCGACCGCTGGCGCCGCGCCGTCCGCCGGATGGTGCATGCCACCGGCTTCCCGGTTCGCTGGCAACAACTGCCCGCACCGGAGGCTGCGCCTTACGATCCGTCCGGTCTGGCGTTGGTTCGCCCCGACGGCATCATCGCAGACTGCTGGAAGGAATCGGACGACCCTGCGACCGTTGCGGAGTCTCGCCTGCGCAGACTGCTTCCGTTGCGGAACTCGTAGCCGACCAACCTCGACCGGTGCCGCGGGTTGGTCCTCCCGATCGGGCATGCCATTCGTTCGACCAGCAGTCCATCGCTTTTGGATCGTGTGTCAGTTGCCGGACCGAGCCGGCGGGCCACGGCACGCGACTTGCCGCCATGCGCCGCCACGTAGAGGATCGAATTGAGTCCCTGCAGGTTCGACAGGCTCACGTTTCTCCGGTGTTCTGGCAGCAGCGGCGCGATGCGCTCAGCCTGCACCGCTGTTGCTTCAACCCCGATCTCGTCCGCCGGAGCCCGGATTGCAGCGGGACCGGGAGCAATCTGCATCGGGTTAGTTCCACTTGTTCCACTCCGGCCGTCGAGTCTCAATCGTCGGAGACACCTGTGCTGTTCACCATACCCGCCAGGCGAAAAGCGTCGATCAGCCACCAGACGGCCAAAATCACTTCCGGAATCCATGCGCTAATA
>VXNE01000199.1:2967-6015 GCA_009840715.1 Gammaproteobacteria bacterium | reverse complement strand
CGTCCAGACCGAATACCGTGGCGAGCTGGTCCGCGAACAGGACCCCCGGCAGCGTCAGCGCGAGCCCGAACGCGCTCGCCAGCACCAGGCTCGCCATCGTCACCCGCCCGGCCTCGTCGTACTCCTCCGCGCCCCAGGCCCGCGCCACGAGCGCCGTCGTGCCCGCGCTGATGGCGATCATCACGGCCTGCAGCGCGAAGAACACGCGCTGCCCGGCGCCAACCGCCGCCACCGCCTGCGGCCCGAGTTCGCCGACGAACTTCGTCTGCACCATCGCGACGACGGAATAGAGCAGGTTGCCGAGGATCGACGGGAACGCGAGCTGGGCGATGCTCGGGCGTTCGGCGGGGTCGGTTCGGGTGAGCGTCACTTTCAGACCGAACTCAGGAGTCGATCAACCACGCGAGCACGCCGCCCCGTCGTGCACTTTCCCGTCGCCGATGTGGAAAATGTATACATAATCCGCATCATGTAGTGGATTTTGTACCCCTTCCCCCTTGCCGGGAGGCTGCGGAGGAAGGCCCGGCACGCGACCTCGGCGACACTCGGGCCTCCGGCCGGGTCGGTTCGCGTGTGGATAAAGGATCACGCCAGCGTCCGGAGAAAGTCGATCGCCGGCATCGCCCGCACGCCCTCCGGCGTCACGAAGTCGCGCCGGCCGTCCAGCGCGAGCTGGATCGCCTGCGCGTCGGGGAAGCGGCGACTCAGGTAGCGCAACCCCCGGTCGACCGGCCTGTCCGCCAGCTTGCACTCGACGAGCAGCGTGGGAGCCCGGTCCTCCGTCACGACGAAGTCCACCTCCCGTCCGTCGACGTCCCGGAAGTACCGCAGCTCCACGTCGCGCCCCTCGGTGTCCTGCCGGAAGTGCACCCACTTCAACAGGTGGCACGCGACCAGGTTCTCGAAGCGCGCCGCCGGGTCGCGCACGACGCTCCAGTCGAAGTGATAGTGCTTGCATTCCTGCTTGACGGCCCGGATGCGAGGCGCCCCGAACGGTGCCAAGCGGAATATGGCGAAGAGTCGTTCCAGCGTATCCAGCCAGTTGGACGCGGTGCGGTGGGCGACCTCGAGGTCCTCGCGCAGGGCATTGATCGAAAGCGGCGACCCGACGAGATCGGGCAGCCGGAGCATCATCTCCTCCAGGCGGCCGAGGTCGCGAATGCCCGTCAGCGCGTTCACGTCCTCCTCCAGCACCCGGGTGCGGTACTGGCGGGACCAGCGGCGCGCCTCCACCTCGTTTCCGCCGAGCCACGGCTCCGGGAACCCCCCGAGGCGCAACAGGTCCGCGAGTGCCTCGGCGTCGGAGACACCGGCCTCGGTTACCGAGAGCGGATGGAGGCGGAGCAGGTGATAGCGCCCCTGGAGGGAGTCGCCGCCGAAGCCGAAGAGCTCCAGCCGCCCGCTGCCAGTGACAAGGATTCTCTGTCCGTCCCGGCGCCCGTCCCACAAGCCCTTGAGGAAGCCCCTCCAGCGGCGGTACTTGTGGATCTCGTCGAAGACCCAGAGGTCGGCGAGCGGCAACTCCCGCCGCAGGATGCGCTCGCGGTCGATGTCGACGTCCCAGTTCAGGTATCCGTCAGTCGCCCCCGGCAGGCTCCGGGCGAGTGTGGTCTTGCCGACCTGGCGCGGCCCGGCAACGAACACCATCTTGCGTTCGAGGTCGCGTTGGACCTGGGGGGCCAGGTAGCGGGGGAGGGAAGCCATGGCATGTACGGTACGGTATTTTCATATGTCATGCAAAAATACCAGCGAGTGTTTTTGATGTTCGTAGCAAACGCCCGCTTCTCGTTCCGGCGCGACGCGTGACCGACGCCAGCGCGACCGTCCCTATCCGGTAGTCAACGCCGGCCGTCGAAACACCTGCCTGCAATGCCATCGCACGTGCGCGGCCAGCGGCAGGTCGTGGCTGGACAGCGGTCGTCGCAGACGCTCGCCATGGAAGTCGCGGAGCAAACGCAATGCCGCGCTCTGCCCATGGACCTCGCTCGAAACGACGATCCGGAACCCCCGGTGGAACGGTTCCAGCCCCCACGCGCCGCGGTCGAGCGCCTGGTGATGAAAGCCGCACAGCGCCAGGCCGTTGTTGACCTCGTCCGGGCCTCCCGCCGCATGCCAACGGATGTGCGCGGCCTCGAGGCCGAGCAGATCGTCGCCGAGGCGGATGTCGTAGTCGCATACGGCGCACCGCCTCTCGTACGCGCGCAGCACGGCCGAGCGGAAGCCGGGATCGCGGGCGGGGGCCGGCGCGTCTCGCACCACCCACTCCGCGCGCAGTCCGACCGCGTCACGAATGTCGTCGTGCAGCGATTCGGGAAAGTGTCCCTGTAGCAAGAGCTCGGCCGCCTGCGCCACGAGTTCGGTGTTGCCCAGGAGTAGCTGATGGTCCGCGTCCAGAAGCCCACCCTCTATCCCCTTGCGGATCACGTCCGACTTCTTGAAGTCCTCGGATGTAGTCTTTTCGACACTGGCTGCATCGGGGACGTCCCACAGGCCATCGTTGCAGAGGCGCTGAAACGGATTCAGGGGACGCTGTGACTTGCGCGGAGGCCCGAACCGCCGCAGCAGGTCGCGCAACGTACCTTCGATCTCCGCGAACGACGCCAACCTGGGCTCGCCGCCTTGGAGCCGACCGAGGGCGAGGAGGAGGAGCAGAGGCTTGTTCGGCGCCCGTTCGCCCCCGGAACTCCACACATTGAGATTCCGAACACGCGCGAGGAAGTCCCTTCTGTCCACGGCGCCACCTTGCAGCGGAACGCCGCCCGGCTGCAAGCCGCTGTCGTTCTGTATCATCCCGCGCTTTCCACGGGCGACACCGGCCCGAAGCAGCGAGGACACCCAATGGATCTCACCAAACCCGGCGTCTGGTACTTCACCGACGGCATGTCCGCCGCCGAGGCCGCGGACGCGGCGCAACGCATCGAGTCGCTGGGCTACAGCGCCCTCTGGCTCCCGGAGACCGTCGGCCGCAATCCCTTCGCGCACGCGGCCTGGCTGCTTGCCAACACGAGCGAACTCGTCGTCGCGACCGGTATCGCGTCGATCTACCAC
>VXNE01000199.1:0-2957 GCA_009840715.1 Gammaproteobacteria bacterium | reverse complement strand
ACCACCGGGAGCCCGGGGTGACCCTGGCGGCGCAGAACACGCTCGCTGAACAGTCGGGCAACCGCTTCCTGCTCGGCCTCGGCGTGTCGCACAAGCCCATGGTCGAGGGTGTCCGGGGGCTGACGTACGGCAAGCCGGTCGCGACCATGCGGTCCTATCTCGAGAAGATGGACGCGTCGCCCTACAGCGGGCCGAAACCCGATCCGGCGCCGCCGCGCGTCATCGCGGCCCTCGGACCGAAGATGCTGGAACTCGCGCGGGACACCTGCCAGGGCGCGCATCCCTACTTCACCTCGCCCGACCACACCGCCATGGCGCGCAACATCCTGGGTCCGGACTCCTGGCTCTGCGCGGAACAGAAGGTGATCCTGGAAGAGGATCCGGACCGGGCGCGGGAGCTCGGCCGTCAGACCGCCCGGATGTACCTGGCGCTGCCGAACTACCAGAACAACTGGCTGCGGATGGGACTGGAACGGACGGACCTCGAGAACGGGGGTTCCGACCGGTTCATCGACGCGACGTTCGCCTGGGGTGACGCCGCGACGATCCGCGCGCGCATCCAGGCGCACTACGACGCGGGCGCAAGCCACGTGTGCATCCAGCCGGTCCATCCCGACGGCGCGCTCGGCCCGTTGCACTGGGAGGCCCTGGAGGCGCTCGCGTGAGCGGCCTCGGGGGCCGGAACGCGGTCGTCACGGGCGCGGCCGGCGTCCTTGGCGCGGCCGTCGCGCAGGCGTTCCACGACGCCGGGGCGCGGGTCACGGGCATCGACATCGTCGCTGCGGACGCACCCTGGCCGGTGGTCATCGCGGATCTCACCGACCGCGCCGCGACCGCCGAGGCGCTTACCCAGGTTGGCACGATCGACATCCTCGCGAACATCGCCGGCGGGTTCACGATGGGCGACACGGTGGACGAGACGTCCGACGAGACCTGGGACTTCATGTTCGACCTGAACGCGCGGACGGTGCTGAACGCCGTGCGCGCCGCCGTGCCGGGCATGCGCGAGCGCGGCTCGGGTCGGATCGTGAACATCGGGGCCCGCGCGGCGCTCCGGGGCACGGGGGCGATGGGCGCCTACTGCGCTTCGAAGAGCGTGGTGCTGCGGCTCACCGAAACGCTCGCGGACGAACTAAAGGCCAGCGGCATCAACGTCAACTGCATCCTGCCGAGCATCATCGACACGCCCCGCAACCGCTCCGACATGCCGGGGGCGGACTTCTCGAAGTGGGTGGCGCCGGCCGACGTGGCCGCCGTAGCGCTGTTCCTGGCCTCAGACGCCGCCAACGCCGTGCACGGGGCCTCGATTCCGGTGGAAGGGTTGTCCTGATCGCGTAGCTAGTCCACCCGCCAGGCCTCGAGGTCGAGATCGTCCGGCAACGGTACGAACACCATGCGCACGGGACCCTCGATCACTTCGCTCGTGTGACCCTTGCCCTGGACGTCGTCCGGCAGAAAGGCCTCCCCAGGTCCCCAGCGGCGCTTCTCGCCGTCCGTCGTGCCGATCTCCCACACGCCTTCGAGCATGAAGCAGAGCTGGCGGCGCGGCGCGTTGTGCCAGTCCTGGAACGCGCCTTCGGCGATCTCGAAGAGGCGCACCGCCGGCGAGGGGAACGACGCGCCGACCCGCATGGCGTTGCCCCAGGGATCCTCGGCCGGGTCGTGCCAGGGAATCTGCAGCTCGTCGAATGCCGAGCCTCCGTCCGGCGTCGAGAAGAAACGGATTACGCGCACAGGTGGCTCCTGTTCATCAACGTGTATTGTAGGGGACGCCCTCGTGGCGTCCCGTTGCACCCCACGACAGGAGAAGACCCATGCCCACTCCCCGGACCGAAGCCTGGTACGCCGCCGTCCAGGAAGAGATCGTCGAGCCCGACCGCCCGATCATCGACACGCATCATCACCTGTGGGAGGTCGAGACCCCGCTCTGGGGCCGCTACGTGCTCGAGGACCTGTGGGGCGACACCGAGTCCGGGCACAACATCGAGAAGACGGTCTTCGTCGACTGCCGCTCGAACTACCGGACCGAAGGTCCCCGTCATCTACGACCCATCGGCGAGACCGAGTTCATCGCCCGGGTCGCCGCCGAGAGCGCGGCGCGCGAGGGCGCGGCGACGATCGCCGGCATCGTCTCCCACGCCGACCTCCTCCTCGGCGAAGCCGTCGAGGAGGTCCTCGAGGCCCACGAAGCCGCCGGCAACGGCCTGTTCCGGGGCATCCGCCACGCCGGACCCCACGACACCACCGGCACGCTGACGAACATGGGCCGCGGCTATCCCTGCCCCTACGGTGAGGACGCCTTCCGCGCCGGCATGCGCACGCTCGGCCGCCTCGGCTACACCTACGACACCTGGCACTTCTTTCACCAGAACCGGGACTACCTCGACCTGGCCCGCGCAGTGCCGGAGACGACGATGGTCCTCGACCACTTCGGCACGCCCCTCGGGGTCGGCGCCTACGCCGGGCGGCAGGAGGAGATCTTCGCGCAGTGGCGGGAGGACATCGCCGCCATCGCCGAGTGCCCGAACGTGGTGGCCAAGCTCGGCGGACTCGCGATGCCGGACAACGGATTCGGCTGGCACGACCGGGAACTGCCCCCCACCTCGGACGAGTTCGTCGCCGCGCAGGCCCGCTACTACCTGCACACGATCGAGTGTTTCGGCCCCGACCGCTGCATGTTCGAGAGCAACTTTCCGGTGGACCGCCTGTCGATCTCGTACCACGTCATGTGGAACGGCATGAAGAAGATCGTCGCGGACTTCTCGGAGGACGAGAAGCACGCCATGTTCTACGGGACTGCGGAGCGGGTGTACCGCGTATAGGCGACGCGCGGGCTCAGCGACCGAGCAGCCACTTCAGCAGCCCGATCGCCGCGAGGAACGCGAGGACCCACGGCAGCGCGAAGAGCAGCGCAACGACCCCGCCGATCACGGCGAGCACGACGCCGATGACGATGC
>VXNE01000526.1 GCA_009840715.1 Gammaproteobacteria bacterium | reverse complement strand
GGTGGCCAGGTCATGGCACAACAATGTACTAGTTATTTATGGGACAGTACACTAGGAAGGCGCACCCGGGTTCCGCTCGCCGCAACCCGGGCAAGAACGAGGCCGCCAGCCGGGGAAGGAGGCTGGCAGGCAAGGCGAGAGAGGGAATGCGCCATGAGCGTGGAGTATCTGGACACGCCCGGATTCCACGGTTTCCGGGTACGTCGCCAGATCGACAACAGGACCTACCAGGAGTATTTCTCCCTGAAGGATGCCGGCCGACCCATGCGCGGCGCCGCGCGCACCCGCGTGCGCCGCGCGGCCGAGGCGCGGGACGCGGAACTCGCGTCGTCCCAACGCGACGCCCGGGAGCGCGCCGCCAGGGAGGTCCACTTCGACGATCGCGGCCGCGTGCGCGGCATCCTCTACCGCAGGAAGAAGGAGAAGAACGGCCGGACCACCCCACTCTTCCAGATCGGCATCCACTCCGCCCGGGAGGATCGGCTCGTCAACACCACCGTCTCGATCTGGTCGCACGGCCTGGACGAAGCCTGGCGTCGCGCGGTCGACTTCTACGCAAGGCACAAGCAGATCCCCAGGCACTCGTCGGCCTATCGGCGGCTGCTCGCCGCGAAACCGGACTACCCGGAACTCGCTGCACGCTACGGGCCGGTGCGTTCGCGCCATCGGCCCGCGTCCGTCTCCGCGGCCCACGCCACGCCACGCCCACCCGTGCGCGCCGGGGTCAAGACGCCCGCGGAATGAAGCGGTACGCGGAGGAGTACCGGCGTTCGCTGGATGCGCCGGAGGATTTCTGGCGCGAGCAAGCCGGGGCGATCGACTGGTTCGACTTCCCCGAGACCATCCTGGACCGCGACGACAACGGCGCCTGGCGCTGGTTCCGGGGCGGCAAGCTCAACACCGCATGGCTCGCTCTCGACCGCCACGTCGCCGCGGGACGGGGCGACACGGTGGCGCTCATCTACGACTCCCCGGCGACCGGCCAGGTAACGAAGTTCACCTACTCGGAGCTGACGGACCGGGTGGCCCGGATGGCCGGCGGACTCGCGCGCCTCGGCGTGGCCAGGGGCGACCGCGTCGTCATCTACATGCCGATGGTGCCCGAGGCCGTCATGGCGATGCTCGCCTGCGCCCGCCTCGGCGCCGTGCACTCGGTCGTGTTCGGAGGGTTCGCCGCACGCGAGCTCGCCATGCGCATCGATGACGCCCAACCCCGACTCGTGCTCGCGGCGTCCTGCGGCATCGAGTTCGACCGCGTGATTCCGTACAAGCCGCTCCTCGACGAGGCCCTGGAACTCGCCGAACACGAGCCGGACCATTGCGTCATCCTGCAGCGCCCGCAGGCCGAGGCCGAGCTCGCCCCCGGCCGCGACCTCGACTGGTTTGATTGGGAAGCCGCGAGCGCCCCGGCCGACGCGGTGCCCGTGGACGCCACGGATCCGTTGTACATCCTCTATACGTCCGGAACCACCGGCAAGCCGAAGGGTGTCCTGCGCGACAACGGCGGACATGCGGTCGCCCTCCACTACACCATGAAGGCCGTCTACGGCGTGGACGCGGGCGATGTCTTCTGGGCGGCCTCGGACGTGGGCTGGGTGGTCGGACACTCGTACATCGCCTACGCGCCCCTGCTGAAGGGCTGCACAAGCATCCTCTACGAGGGCAAGCCGGTCCGGACGCCGGATGCGGGAGCCTTCTGGCGCGTAATCGCCGAGCACCGGGTGAAGTCGTTCTTCGTCGCCCCGACGGCATTCCGCGCGATCAAGAAGGAAGACCCGGACGGCCGCCTCAAGGACGCCTACGACACGAGCTGCCTCGAGCATCTCTTCGTGGCCGGCGAGCGCCTCGACCCGCCCACCTATCACTGGCTGCGCGACATCCTGCCGGGCATCCCCGTGATCGATCACTGGTGGCAGACGGAGACCGGCTGGGCGATCTGCGCGAACATGGCCGGATACGACCTGCACGAGACCCGCGCCGGCAGCCCGAGCTTCCCCGTGCCCGGCTACGACCTGCGCATCCTCGACGACGACGGCCGGGAGCTTCCCGCGGGCGAAGAGGGCAACGTCGTGGTGGCCGAGCCGTTGCCGCCGGGCTGCTTCCCGACGGTCTGGGGCGACCACGAGCGTTTCCTCGAGACGTACTTCCGCCAGTACCCGGGCTACTACCTTACCGGCGACGGCGGCTACCGCGACGCGGACGGATACGTCTACATCATGGGACGGGTCGACGACGTCATGAACGTGGCGGGGCACCGGCTGTCCACCGGCCAGATGGAGGAGGTCGTCGCCGACCACCCGGCGGTGGCGGAATGCGCCGTCGTGGGGATCCGCGACGAGGAGAAAGGGCAGGTGCCGCTCGGGCTGCTGTTGCTGAAGGACGGCGTGAACCTCGACGCGGCCACCCTCGAGCGGGAACTCGTGCAGATGGTGCGGCAGGGCGTTGGGCCGTTCGCCAACTTCCGGCGCGCGCTCGTCGTCCCGCGCCTCCCGAAGACGCGCTCCGGCAAGATCCTGCGCCAGGTGCTCCGCAAGATGATCGACGGCGAGCCGTACGTCACGCCGTCGACCATCGACGACCCCGCCATCCTCTCGGAGATCGAGGACGTGCTGGTGGGCGCCGGGGTGATGACCGAGGCTTCCTGAAGGCCCGCGCCGCACCCGGGTCGCTCCCGCACGGGGAGTATGATCCGGCCACCGCAACCCACGGTGCGTGGCCATGCTGCAGCGACTCTTCGACTACCTCCGCTGGTTCCTGCGGACGCTGGTGCGCCAGTTCTTCGACTACCGCTGCATGCACAGCGCGGCGGCGCTGACCTTCACGACGTTGCTGGCCCTGGTCCCGGTCATGACCGTGACCTACGTATTCCTCTCCGCCTTCCCGGAGCTTTCCTTGCTCGGCAAGACCGTCGAGGCTTTCGTGTTCGAGAACTTCGTGCCCGATGCCGGGGCCGCGGTGGCGCGGCAGCTCTCGGAGTTCTCGGCCGAGGCCGCGGAACTCGGCGTGCTGAGCTTCGCCATGGTGCTGGTGACGGCTCTTCTGGCCCTGTTCAACATCGAGGAAGTGTTCAACGTCATCTGGCGGGTCCCGGCCCCGCGCACCGGCCTGCAGCGGTTGCTCGTCTACTGGGGCGTCCTGAGCTTCGGCCCGCCGCTCCTGATCGGCGCGCTCCTGGCGACGTCATACCTCTACGCCCTGCCCCTGGTCACGGACCTCGACACGCTCGGCGTGCGCGAGTTCGTGATCGCGATGCTGCCGACGCTCGCCATCACCGCGACCTTTACGCTCCTCTACTTCGCCGTGCCGAACACGCCCGTGCCTTTCCTGCACGCCTTGCTCGGCGGCGTGCTGACGATGCTGCTGTTCGAGGCCGCCCGGTGGCTGTTCGCGCAGTTCGTCGTGCAGTCGGTGACCGCGGTGGTGTACGGGACGTTCGCCGCCGTGCCGTTCTTCCTCATCTGGCTGTACCTCGTCTGGTCGATGGTCCTTGCGGGCGCGGTCTTCGTCCGCACGCTGTCGCTTCCCGCGGAGCGGGTCCCTGCCAACGGCCAACCGCGCATTCTGCTGTGCGCCCGCGTACTCGCGATGCTGAACGAAGCGCACATGAAGGGCGCGCCGGTCAACCCCGACGCGCTCATCAGGGACGCGGGCCTGAGCTCCGAAGACCGCCAGGGCGTCTTCGACGTGCTCGAGCGCGAGAAGCTTCTGCGCCGAACCGACGGCGGGCTCCTCACGCTCGGGCGCAGCCTGAAGACGGTGACGCTTCTGGACCTCTACCGGTATCTCCCCGAAGCCCTCGACCCCGCCGCCATGGAACCCGTACCGGGGATCGAGACCGTCGTCGACCGCCTGCGGGAGTTCGCCGAGTCCGGGACGCGCCAACTGGACGTGAGCCTCGATGGCCTGCTGTCTCCCGCGTAGCGCCCTCCTCCCATGGATGGCGCTGACCGGCTTGCTGGCAGCCTGCTCCCCGAGTTCAACGCCGCTCGCGGACGGAACGCATGCCGACTGGTCGCATTGGGACGGCCGCCCCATCGTCCTGAACTACTGGGCCGAATGGTGCGCACCCTGCCGCCATGAGATCCCGGAACTGAACGCGCTGCACCGGGAACGGGCCGAGACCGGCACGGTGATCCTCGGCGTCAACTACGACGGCATCACCGGGCACCGCCTCACCTCCCTGGTGGAACGCATGCACATCGAGTTTCCCGTGCTGGTGGAGGATCCCATCCATCGTTGGGACTACGCCCGGCCCGAGGTGCTCCCGACCACGGTGATCGTGGGAAGCGACGGCACGGTGCAGGAGATACTCGTCGGACCGCAGACCCGGGACAGCATCCGGGCAGCCCTGCAGACCGATGCACCAGATGCGCTGCGGCCAGGTCCACCACCGGACGTGCCCGGCGAGCGCGTGTAGGGGCGGGGCTTGTCCCCGCCCGGAGTGGTCCGTGCCCGATCTCCAGACGGGACGCCGCAAGGGCGTCCCCTACAGAAGCTCGCCGGAACCGATCCGCGCCAGCGCTTCCTCGATGGGCACCCGGACGCTCTCGCTCTCCGCCCGGCGCCGCAGTTCCACGACACCGTCCCGGAGTCCCCGCGCCCCGACCGTCACCCGGTGGGGGATGCCTATCAGGTCGGCATCCGCGAACTTCACGCCTGGCCGTTCGTCGCGGTCGTCGAGCAGCACCTCGAGACCCGCGGCGACGCCGGCTTCGTGGACCGCGTCCGCGATCCGCCGCACGTCCTCGGAGCGTCCGTAGTCGAGGGCCAGGACGTGTACGTCGAACGGCGCGACCGCCGACGGCCACACGATCCCCGCCGCGTCGTGACACTGCTCCACGATCGCCGCGACCAGCCTCGAGACGCCCATGCCGTAGCAGCCCATGATGAGGGAGACCTCTCCGCCCGTGCCGTCCTGCAGCGCGAACTGCATCGCGTCCGAGTACTTGGTGCCGAGCTTGAAGATATGGCCGACCTCGATGCCGCGGGTAAAGGCGAGCGTCCCCTTGCCGTCCGGCGACGGGTCGCCCGCGACGACGTTCCGCATATCGACCGTCTCGGCCGACGCGTCGCGGTCCCAGTTCACGCCGGTGAGGTGCACGTCGTCCTCGTTGGCGCCGCAGACGAAGTTGACGAGCGCGGCGGCGGATTCGTCCGCGTAGACGGGCAGACCGAGGTCCACCGGCCCGATCGAGCCGACGGCACAACCGACCGCCGCCTCGACTTCGGCGTCCGAAGCGAACGTCACCGGAGCGGCGACCGCGGCAAGCCGGCTGGCCTTCGTCTCGTTCAGCTCGTGGTCGCCGCGCAGCACGAGGGCGACGAGCGGCTCCTCGGCGCCACGCACGATGAGGGTCTTCACGCAGCGCGACGCATCGAGCCCCAGGAAATCCGAGACCTGTGCGATGGTCCGCCGGCCCGGGGTGGGCACGCGCGTGAGCGGCTGCGCGGGATCCCGCTCGCCCTGGGGCGGCAACGCCCGCGCCTTTTCGACGTTGGCGGCGTAGTCGCTGTCCGGACAGTACGCGATGAGGTCTTCCCCCGACTCCGCCAGCACCTGGAACTCGTGCGACTCGCTGTCCCCGATGTTGCCGGCGTCGGCCTCCACCGCCCGGTATTCGAGACCGATGCGCTCGAGGATCGCCGCGTAGGCGTCGTGCATGTCGCGGTAGGTCTTCTCGAACGACTCGTCCGTCAGGTGGAAGGAGTAGCCGTCCTTCATCAGGAATTCGCGGGCGCGGAGCAGGCCGAAGCGCGGACGGATCTCGTCGCGGAACTTCGTCTGGATCTGGTAGAGGTTGACGGGAACCTGGTGATAGCTGTCGACCACACGCCGCATGAGGTCCGTCACGACCTCTTCGTGGGTCGGGCTCATCGCGTAGTCGCGCTCGTGCCGATCCTGCATGCGCAGCAGCTCCGGACCCATGACCTCCCAACGGCCGCTCTCGCGCCACAGTTCCGCCGGCTGCACCACCGGCATCTGGACCTCCCGCGCCCCCCGCGCGTCGAGTTCCTC
>VXNE01000004.1 GCA_009840715.1 Gammaproteobacteria bacterium | reverse complement strand
CCGCGCCTCCGACGGACGCGGCGCCCGGCCCGCCTTCCGCCGACGCCCGCATCCGCTGGCTCGACTCCGTGCCCGACGACCCGGGCGGACTCCTGCGGCGCAAGTTCCGCTACGAGACCAACCAGCGGCTGCGGCAGGGGGACTACGGCAGCCGCGAGCGGGGACCTGCCTGGTAGCGGGACGCGGCCCTACGGCAAGCGTTCCTCCGCGCGGGCCAGGCTCTTCGACACCACCTCCGCGAGGTCCTTCGACATCTCGCCCGACGACAGGCGCCGGAGCGCAGCACACATGCGCCGCTGCCGCCCCCGGTCGAACCGCTCCCAGCGCGTCAGTGGGGTCGCGAGGCGTGCCGCCATCTTGGCATTGATCTCGTCGAGGCGGGCGATCCGGTCCGCCAGGTACCCGTATCCCTCGCCGTCGGACGCATGGAAGTTGCGCGTGTTGGCCGCGAACGCGGCGAACAGGGCGCGCACCTTGTTGGGGTTCGTCATGTCGAAGGCGGAGTGCCCTTCCAGGGACCGCACGCGCTTAAGTGCCCCCGGGCGGTCGCAGCCGGCCTGCACCCGCAACCACACGTCGACGAGCAGCGCTTCGTGCCGCCATCTCTCGTAGAAGGCGTCGCACGCGGCCTGCTTGCGCGCGTCGTCGATCCGCGCCGACTCGAGCATGATCGAGAGCGCCGCCTCGCGGTCCGTCAGGTTGTCGGCCTGCTCGAACTGGTCCGCGAGGAGTGTCTCGGCGTCCTCCGCCGTGCGGGCGTACAGGGCCAATGCCCGGTTCTTCAGGCCGCGGCGGGCGACGCCGGGACCGTCCGGAACGTACGCGCCATGCGTGGCATTGCCGCCGTAGAGTTGGAGCCATCGGTCCCGGAAACGCTCCGACACGCGGTCGAGGAGATCG
This sequence comes from Gammaproteobacteria bacterium, assembly GCA_009840715.1. Classification (GTDB taxonomy): domain Bacteria; phylum Pseudomonadota; class Gammaproteobacteria; order Pseudomonadales; family Azotimanducaceae; genus VXNE01. The sequence continues at coordinate 5,120 of VXNE01000004.1, read as the reverse complement.
TCCCGGGCGTCGCACCAGTGGAGGATGTCGGACCCCGGCCGGAGGTCGAGCACGTACTGCGCCCGCGGCGGGTCCATCATGGCGGCAAGCAGCGCCTTCGCCTCGCCGTCGTCCGGCGCCGATGCGGCCGCCTGCGTGAGTCGATCGAAGAGTTCGAGCACGTTGGCATCGAGGCCGGCATCGGACTCGATCATGGCCCGCGCAAGGAGTGTCTGCGCCGCGTCCCAACGCGCGAACCCGTCGGTGTCGTGGGCGGCCAGGAACAGCAGTTCCCCGCCGGACCGCTCGTAACGCACCTTGACGGGGGCGGAGAAGCCGCGCAGGAAGCTGACCACCGCGCCGCGCGGCGCGTCCTCGAAGCGCAACGTCGTCTCGCGGTCGACCAGGTGCGCGACGAGCGTGCCGTCCTCGTCCGGGTTCTCCACGAAGGCTTCGGACAGCACGCGCATGGCGCCGTCACCCGCCGCGCCGAGCAGGTCGGCGCCTTTCTCGTCGAGGAGACCGATCGCGAGGGGCAGGTGGAAAGGCCGTTTCTCCTCCTGCTGCGGCGTCGGCGGGCAGTCCTGCACGACGGTCAGCGTGAGGGCCTCGTCGTCGCGCGCCTCCGAGACCGTGAGGACGGGCGTGCCGGCCTGGTCGTACCAGCGCCGGAACTGCGTCAGGTCCATCCCCGAGACCTCGGCCATCGCGTCCACGAAGTCCTCGGTGGTGACGGCGCCGCCGTCGTGCCGCGCGAAATAGAGGTCCGACCCGGCACGGAAGCGGGACGCCCCGAGGAGGGTCCGGAGCATGCCGACGACCTCGGCGCCTTTCTCGTACACCGTGGTCGTGTAGAAGTTCGAGATCTCCTGGTACGAGTCCGGACGCACCGGGTGCGCCAGCGGACCAGCGTCCTCGGGGAACTGGGCGTTGCGCAGGAACTCGACGTCCTCGACACGTTTCATCGTGGGCGAGTTCATGTCCGCGCTGAAGAGGGAATCGCGAAAGACCGTGAAGCCTTCCTTGAGGCTGAGCTGGAACCAGTCGCGGCAGGTGACGCGGTTCCCGCTCCAGTTGTGGAAGTACTCGTGTCCGATCACCGCTTCCACGCGCAGGTGCGCCGCGTCCGTCGCGGTGTCGGGGGAAGCCAGCAGCAGGCTCGTGTTGAAGATGTTCAAGCCCTTGTTCTCCATGGCGCCGGCGTTGAAATCCTCCACCGCGACGATCATGAAGATGTCCAGGTCGTATTCCCGTCCGAAGCGTTCCTCGTCCCAGCGCATGGCCCGTTTCACGGCAGACATGGCGTAGGCGCACTGCCCGATGTTGTGCGGCTCCGAGTAGATCTTGAGGGTCACGCGGCGGCCCGACATCGTCTCGAAGGTGTCCTCGACGACGTCGAGGTTGCCCGCCACGAGGGCGAACAGGTAGCCCGGTTTCGGGAAGGGGTCCCGCCAGGTGACCGTGCGGCGGCCCTCTCGCACTTCCTCCGCGACCAGGTTGCCGTTGGACAGCAGCACCGGATAAGTCGCCGCGTCCGCGGTGACGGTGGTGGTGAAGCGGGACAGCACGTCGGGGCGGTCGGGGTAGTAGACCATCCGGCGGAACCCCTCGGCCTCGCACTGCGTGCAGTACATCGCCCCGGACTTGTAAAGGCCCTCGAGGATCGTGTTCTTCTCCGGCTCGATCCGCGTGCGCACGGTGACCGTGCAACGGGCCGGCGCGTCGAACACGGTCAGCGACTCCTCGTCCACGCGGTACTCGTTGCCGGACAGTTCGCGCCCGTCCACGGCGACTCCGAGCAGCGTCAGCGCCTGGCCGTCGAGATGCAGGTCGCCCCCCGCGCCGTCCCCGTCGAAGCGCAGGTCCGCCCGGACCTCGGTGTGTCCCGCGCGTATGTCGAACTCGAGGTGCGTCTCTTCGAGGCGGAAAGGAAAGGGGCGGTAGTCCGCCAAGTAGGTCGTGTCATCCGTCATGCGTTCAGCTCCTCAGAACAGTTCCATCTGGCGTTCGACGACGCTGTCGCCGACCTGCTCGACGCGTACCGCGCAGCCGGTGTGCGCGGCCACATGGAAGGCGCCGTGATCGAACAGGATGTACTGGCCGATCACGCCCCGCAGGCGCCCTTCCACCACGTGGTCGCCCTCCTCGGCGAGTGTGAGGCGTACCGGGCGCCGGCTGTAGCGCAGAATCGGATACTCGAGGTCCGCCGTCTCGCGCTCCTCGAGCCATTCCACGCCCGAGAGCCGCGAGGCCCGCTCCCGGGTCCGTTCGGACACGCCCGCCGCGATCGCCGCGAGATCCAGCGGTCTCGCCCGGCCGGTCACGAGCGCGCGCCAGTCCGTCTTGTCGGGAATGCGCTCGGCCAGCAACGCCTCGAGTTCCCCCGCCGCGCGCCGCGTTGCCGCTCGCGCGATGGAGAGCCCCTGCGTCGCCCCCTGCTCGATCCACCGGGGCACGGCGGTGCTGCCCCTCGTCAGGCCCACCTTCAGGCCCGACGAGTTCGCGAGATACACCGTGTGCGGCACCATGCAGTGGGCCTCGCCCCACTCGGGTTCCCGGCACGTGCCGAGGTGGTAGTGGCAGCGGGTCGGGCTGACGACGCAGAGGTCGCAGCGCGCCAGCGTTTTGAAGCAGCGATAGCAATAGCCGCCTCCGTACCGCTTCGGCGTACGCGTCCCGCAGTGTTCGCAGCGCGTCTCGCCGAGCCAGGTGATGCGCAGTCCCTCCCCGAGACAGGGATTCAGCGGCAGGCTGCCGCCGGCGTGCAGGACGTAGCGAATCGGCCTGTCGGCGGTAAAGGACAGCTTGCGCAGCGAGCCTTCGAGCATGGCTGCATTCTACGTCCGGGAGGTGCCCGGGCGCCCCTTCGCGCCCCTGGCCAGGCGGGTCTATCGCTCCCCGCAGGGCACGCGTCTGCGCTAAACTCCGGGCCATGCAGGCCGTCGATCAACAGGTTCTCGACCAGGTCCACACGTGGCTCGAAGGGGGCGAAGCCTGCTGGCTCGCCACCGTCGTGCAGACTTGGGGCTCGTCCCCGCGGCCGGTCGGCTCGTTGCTGACCTGCAACCGCGACGGCCGGGCGGTCGGCTCCCTGTCCGGCGGTTGCGTGGAAGACGACCTGCTCGAGAAGCTCATGGCGGGGGAACTCGCCGGCGAGCGGGCGCAGTTCTTCCAGTACGGCATCACGCCGGAAGAGACGGAACGCCTCGGCCTGCCGTGCGGCGGCCACCTCGACATCGTCGTCGAGCCCCTCGAGCCCAACGCGCGCTATCGCGAGCACTTCGCGCACGTGAGCCGCCGCGTCGGCGCGCGGCGCTGCGTGGAGCGCACCGTGCGCCTCGGCCGGCGCTCGTTCTCCGCCGTCGACGTGGACGCCCATCAGCCTCTCGCCTACGACCACGACGCCGGCACCCTCGTCCACACGTACGGCCCCCGCTTCCAGCTCTTCATCATCGGCTCCGGCATGGTCTCGTCCTACCTCGCGGAGATGGCGCTGGCCCTCGACTACCAGGTCACCGTCTGCGACCCGCGCGAACACCTGCTGGACGACTTCGCCGTCGCGGGCGTCACGAAAATCCGGGACATGCCGGACGACGCGGTGCGTGAGCACGCCAACGACCCGCTGTCGGCCATCGTCGCGCTCACGCACGATCCCCGCATCGACGACATGGGCATGATGGAAGCGTTGAAGACGGAGGCGTTCTACGTCGGGGCGATGGGATCGTCGCGCACTTCCGCCAGCCGGCGCGAGCGCCTCCAGGCGCTGGACGTGTCGGGGGAAGAACTCGCCCGCCTGCACGCGCCGATCGGACTGCCCATCGGCAGCAAGACACCCCCCGAGATCGCCATCGCCATCCTCGCCGAGATCACCGCGGTCCGACAGGGCGCCGACGCCACCGCGCGCGCCCGGCTCGAGACCATCGCCGCCGTCGCGGCAGGAGCCTGAGGGTCACCGCCAACCCCGACCCCGCCGCGATTCTGCTCGCCGCGGGCGTGTCGCGCCGCTTCGGCGGCGACAAGCGCTTCCACCCCATCGACGGGACCCCGATGCTCGCACGCACCGCCGGGCGCTACGCCGAGGTCTTCGCCGACGTGGTGATCGTCGTCGCGCCGGGCGATGACGATGCGGCCGACCTGGTGCGACCGCTCCGATGCGCGTTGGTCGTGGCGGACCACGCGCGCGAGGGCATGGGCCGCAGCCTCGCCGCCGGGGTCGCGGCCGCACGCGGCCACGCGCACGTGTTCGTCGGCCTCGCCGACATGCCCTTCGTCGAGGCGGCCACGCTCCGCCGGCTCCGGTCCCTCGCCGGCCCGGGACGTATCGTCCGCCCGATGTGCCGCGGTCGCCCCGGACATCCCGTCGGCTTCGCGGAGGACCACTTCGAGGCGCTCTCGCGACTCCGCGGGGACGAGGGCGCCCGCGAGGTCGTCGCCGCCAACCCCCGGGCGCTCGTCACCCTCTGGACCGACGACGCCGGCGTCACCCGCGACATCGACGAGCCACCGGACGCCGCCTCCGAAGCGCACAAGACGCCGGCGACATGATGGGTGGGGGTGGTCCCAAACCAGGCGCTACCTGACAGAGCGCCTCGGGCAGGACGGCCGGACTCCCTACGCGGCCACCGCCGACGATCCGCTGTGCCGCCCGTGACCGCGGCCAGGCCGTATGGCGCCCGGCACCTCCGCAGGATCGATCAGGCCGATGCGTCGCCAACCCTTGGACAACAGCCAGGTCCTCGGAAGCGCCACTTCGCACTCCCGACCGGGGTCCGCGTACCGCCCTGGCGGCGGCGCACGGCCCTTCCAGCCGTCGAACCACAGGCCTGAACTCGCACCGTCCAGCGCCACCGGCGGCTCCCGGCGGCGCCGCTGCCAGAAGTGCTTGCGGACGTTCAACAGCACGTACGCCAACGCCCGCCGCACCTCCGTAGGCGTCCGCTTCACCACGTGGTGGAAGCGGTCCGCCAGCACGCGCCCCGCACGCTGGAACACCCGGTTCACGCAGCGGGCGAAGCGGGCACCGAGGCTCTTCATCCCGTTCGCCAGGCATACCTTCCCTTGTGCTTCCACGAGGAAATGCGCGTGGTCGTTCTGGATGGAGTAGTGCACCACCCGGAACCCGGGCCGCCGCGCGCCCTTGC
>VXNE01000541.1 GCA_009840715.1 Gammaproteobacteria bacterium | reverse complement strand
CCGTGATGAAGCGCAGCCCGTCGGTGCGCAGCGCGTCGAGGTGCGCGCCTCGCGCGATGAGCAGGACGTCGTGGCCGGTCAGATGCAGGCGCGCGCCGATGGTGCCGCCGATGCCGCCGGCGCCGTAGATGATGAATCGCAAAGTAAGGCTCTCCGTGCCGCCCGGTGGGGATTTTAGTGCGTCCTGCCGTTTCGTGATTTCATTGCGCGCCTTCTCGCAGCAGGACAGGAGGACAGGCAATGGAGCGACTGCAAGCGGACTACCTCGTCATCGGCGCCGGCGCGATGGGCATGGCGTTCACGGATGTCCTGGTCACGGAGACCGAGGCGACCGTGGTCCTGGTGGACCGGCGCCACCGGCCCGGGGGCCATTGGAACGACGCCTACCCCTTCGTCCGCCTGCACCAGCCCTCGTCCTTCTACGGCGTGAACTCGCTGCAACTGGGCAACAACACCATCGACGCCCAGGGATGGAACCAGGGCCTCTACGAACTCGCTACGAACAGCGAGGTCTGCGCCTACTACGACCACATCATGCAGCGCCAGTTCCTGCCCTCCGGCCGAGTGCGCTACTTCCCGGTGTGCGAATACCGGGGCGAGGGGCGCTTCGTCTCGCTGCTGTCCGGCGATGAGTACGAAGTGGACGCCGGCAAGACCGTCGACGCCACCTACATGGACGTCACGATCCCCGCCGTCTCGCCGGCGCCCTTCGAGGTGGCCGACGGCGTGCACTGCGCCCCACTCAACGACCTGCCGCGCTTCGCGGGGCGTTTCGAACGGCACGTCGTCATCGGGGCCGGCAAGACCGGCATGGACGCGTGTCTCTTCCTGCTCGCCCACGATACGCCGCCGGAGTCGATCACGTGGATCATGCCCCGCGATTCGTGGATCCTGGACCGCGCGAACATCCAGCCGGGAGGCCGTTTCGCCGATGGCCTCCCTCGAATCCTCGAAGCCCAGATGCGGGCTATCGCGGGGGCGGAGGACACCGACGACCTCTTCGACCGCGTGAACGCCGCCGGCCAACTGGTCCGGCTTGACCCGCATGTCCGTCCGACGATGTACCGCTGCGCGACCGTCACGCAGGCCGAACTGGAACAGCTCCGCCGCATCGGCGACGTGGTGCGTTTGGGCCACGTGGTACGAATCGAGTCGGACACCATCGTGCTGGAGGACGGCACGGTTCCCACTTCGGCGCAGACGCTGCACGTTCACTGCGCCGCCGATGGTCTCGCATGCCGCCCCTCCGTGCCCGTCTTCGACGGCGACGCCATCACGCTGCAGGCCGTCCGCACCTGCCAGCAGGTGTTCAGCGCCGCGTTCACGGCCCACGTCGAAGCGACCGTCGAGGACGAGGCGGAGAAAAACCGGATCTGCACGCCCGTCCCGCACCCCGACACGGACATCGACTACCTGCGCACGACGCTTGCCGACTCGAACAACCTGATGCAGTGGATGATGAACGAGGAGCTTGCCCAGTGGCTGCGCAACTCGCGGCTGGACCCGTTTACCGCGGCGCCCGGGGAGGACCAGCCCGAAATCGACCCGGCGCCGTTCCTTGCGGCGTTGCCGAAGCTCGAGCGGTTGCTGGCGGAGGCCGTGTAGGGGCGGGGCTTGTCCCCGCCCGTGGTGGTTGCACGATTCTGAAACGGGACGCCACAAGGGCGTCCCCTACTCCCGCGCAGCCGGCGACAGCAGGAACCACGCGAGTTGCGGGGCGCCCGCCTCGCGCATCTTGCGGCGCGCTTCCAGCAGCACCTTGCCGGTCTCGGTCTGCTCGAAGAACCACCGCTCCGCGGCCCACGGCCCGGCGGGACCGTCCGCCAGTTCGCAGGCGAGCTCTTCGTAGTAGCTCCTGATCTCCTGCCCGACCCGGCCGGCTGAGCCGTCGAGGCCCACCTCGTCCCACGGTTCCCCGTCCGCGATCCTGGCGAACTTGCTGATCACGTCGGGGATCTCGTCCGCACTCGCGTGCGAACCCACGGTCGTGCGTCCGTTCCTGGCTACTGCGCGGTCGTAGGCGGCCCGCAGTCCCTGCGCCTCGTCGACGGCAGGGTGGAGTTTCGGGTCGTAGCGCGGCGGCACCGAGCACTGGAGCGGTTCAGTGTCCGCGGACCTGATCGCTTCAGGGAAATCAGCGAGCACCGGACCCGTCGGTTCCTCGAGAAGCGCGAGCGCCGCGTCGAGCACGCGGTGCTGGAAGTCGGCGTCCCCGGGCTTCCCGAGCGGCAGTCCGAGCGGGAACTCGACGTAGAGCGCCCGCGGCGGACGTATGCGCTCCGCCACGTTCCGGATCGGCACGATTGCGACGGTCGCCAGTCCGGCGGCCTCGAAGACATGCGCGAGCGTACAGACCGTACGCGGACATAGGGGTCAGACCGGTGTGAGCAGAACGACGTCCACCCCGTCCTCGCGCAGCTTCCGCGCGCAGGCGGGACCCGTGTCCAGGCGCAACTCGGACACCGTGTCCGGCTGGTTCCCGGCGAAGGCGTAGTGGTAGCCGGCCACGCTCCCGATGGCGCCGCGCCCGGCGAGTTCGTGCAGGCGATCGACCGGGTAGACGACATTCAGGTCCGCGGCGAAGCCCGCGCGGTCGAAGTTCGGGCTCACGTGCCCGAGCTTCAGGTCACGCGCGCTGTCCGGGATGGTCTCGAAGTGGATGTCCGGAACCCCGAACGGCGGGTCTCCCTCGCGGTACAGGGCCGCGCTGGTGACGATCGCCACGCGTGCGTCCTGCAGCGGCGGCGGTGCGGTGAACGCGGTCTCGGCGAACTCGGGCACGGGCAGGGTCCCCACGAACTTCCGCATCGCTTGGTCGTTGTCGGGCATCAGCGCTTCCCTCGGTCGCAGGCAGGTGTCAAGGGTGTCTTCCGAGACTCCCGTTCGGCGGGCAAGCATCTCCATACCACCCGCTTATAATGACCATTATAAGCAGGCTGGAGTTTCCTCATGCTGACCTTCAAGGTGACCACCGTCGGGGCGTCCTCCGGCATCATCCTGAACAAGGAGGCCATGGCACACCTGCGGCTGCAGCGGGGGGACAAGCTGTTCCTGACCGAGGCACCTGGCGGGGGCTACCGGCTGACGCCCTACGATCCGGACTTCGAACGGCAAGTGAAGCTGGCCGAAAAGGTCATGCATGACGACCGGAAGGTGCTGCGGGCGCTCGCGTGAGCGACTCGGAGTCGACCACTCGCTTTTCCATTCCAATGTCCGTCATCCTGGCGATCCACGACCGGCAGATTGCCGAGCACGGCGGCGCTGAGGGGATACGTGACCTCGGCGCGGTGGAGTCGGCGCTGGCCCGCCCGGGGAACCTGACCGCGTACGGGCAACCGGACGTTGCCGACCTTGCGGCGTCCCTTGCCTTCGGGCTGACCTCAAACCACGGCTTCGTCGACGGCAACAAGCGCACGGCCTGGGTCGCGGCGCGCGTCCTCCTGCTCGACAACGGGTGGGATCTGACTTTCGATCCGGGCGACGCCGTGCGCACCATGGAAATGCTCGCGACCGGTGAGGTCACGGAGTCCGAACTTGCTGCCTGGTTCAGGGAGCGCCTTGAGGTTGCGGAAACGCCCGCGGGGCGATGAGCGGTCGGCTCGCAACCCCGCCAACCGTCCCAAAACAGTCGCTTATCGACGCCAAAAACTGAAGAAAGTATGGAACGTGCAACCTTAAGCTCCTGATGCGGAGAGAGATTTCCGTAGAGGAGGCCCCAATGCCCCGAAACCTCCTTCTAATGGCAAATCGACGTGTGTATATTCCGACTCCTCACCGGCCTTCTGTATACCCATACAGTGTCATTCTCCTCGGCAGGGCGAAAACACTTGTAGCAGTCGGCCGGTGAGGCCAAACCTCCGAACCTCTCACGATCAGTCCCCGCCCCTCCCACCGGTCCCCCCCACCGAGAGAGGCGAGTGCCGGCGCTACTCGATGGAGGACCGCTCCCAGTCCTGCATCCAGCGAGGATTCGCCCAAAGCGCCACGTTCTCGTTCGCCGGGTACACGACCGGAAAGACGCCCTGGCCGTCTGCCACACCATCACGGATTCGTGGCAGTAGTCGCTGGAGCGCCTGGAGATCGGCGACCGTGGTTTCAGGGACGCCCTTGGGGACCGGATCGGCCAGCAGGTCGCGGTGCGCCGCGAAGAGGCGGGTATCGGGCTCGACGTAGCTCAGCAGGTTGTCGACACCGAGGAGGTAGTCGCCCATGCCGCCCGTCGGGACCATTTCCAGGAGGCTGCCGGGACCGAAGAAGTCGCCGGTAAAGGCGTAACCTGCCTGTTGATCCACCAGCGACACGCCGTCCAGCGTGTGTCCCGGCGTGTGCACGACGACCACCTCCCGATTGCCGAGGTCAACGGTCGTGCCTGGCGGCCACCACTCGTCGACCCGAAACGCGGGAAGTCCGAAGCCCTCGAGCCTCCCCAGGTGCTCGTCGAGCGTCAGGCTCAGCCGGCCCTCACTCATGCGCTCGCGCAGGTACGGCAGGTCCACGATCGCGATGTTCTCGAACTCGACGCCGTTGGCGACGTGGTCATAGTGGAAATGGGAAGGCATGAAGACGACGGGCAGGTCCGTCAGGGACCGGACGACGGCCCGGATGTCGCGAACGCCTGGCCCGGCGTCGAACAGGACCGCCCGGTCGTCTCCGACGATCAGGTAGTTGAAGTTCCTCTGCCAGTAACGGGTTTCCCCGATGGCGAACGTTCGCTCGTCGATCCCGAAGACGGTGTAGTAGTCATCGAACCAGGCCGCGCCGCGTTCGTCTTCCCGCTCCAGCAAGGCAGGCGGCCCCATCAGCGACATCGCGGTCATGACCACCGACCAACGGTTGACGAACGCCAGTGCGAGGAGCACGACCACCGCCGACAGGATCAGGATCCACTTTCTCATCGTTAGTGCCTCAGCCGTCTCTCACTCCTCCCAGAGGGCAGTGCATCAGACCGTTGCCGCGGTCCCCATCACGATGCAGCCCGACGCCGCGAACATCCCGCCGACCCCCAGGCACAGCGAGACCTCCGCCCCCTCGACCTGCGCCGCCGCCGCGCCCCGGCCCCGCCGCACGCTCTCCTGTAACGCGTACATCCCGTACATGCCGGAATGCATGTAGGAGAGGCCGCCGCCGTTCGTATTGAGCGGGAGGACGCTGCCGGGCCGTGTGTTGCCGTCCGCGATGAACGGCCCGGCCTCGCCCCGACCCACGAAGCCGAGGTCCTCGAGCCCCCAGATCGGCAGGTGCGCGAACGCGTCGTAGACCATCATGTGGTCGACGTCGCCGTGCGTGATCCCGGCCGTGCGCATCGCCTCGCCGCCGGCCACCCGGAACGAGCGCGAGGAGCGGAGGTCCTCCATCTGGCTGACCATCGGCGTCTCGACGCTCTCGCCGGTCCCGAGGATGTGCACCGGCGGCTGCGGGAAGTCCCCCGCGCGTTCCGCCTTCGTGAGGATCAGCGCGCCGCCGCCGTCGGTGACCAGGCAGCACTCCAGCTTGTGGAAGGGGTAGGCGATCATCCTCGATGCCAGCACGTCGTCCACCGTGATCGGCTCCCGCCACGATGCCCGCGGGTTGCGCCCGGCCCACTCGCGCTGGACCACCGCCACCGAGGCAAGCTGCTCGTGGGTCAGGCCGTAGTCCTTCATGTAGCGCAGCACGCCGATGGTGAACATCGTGGTCGGACCCATACCGCCGTAAGGACCCTCGAACTGCCCCGCCAGGCTCGAGCGGCCGCCGCCGCGGTACATGCTGCGGCCAACGCCCGAGCGGCCGCTCTCGCCGTGGGTGATGAGGACGGTCTCCGCCTGCCCTGCCTGGATGGCGGCCACCGCGTGGCGCACGTGGAGCATGAACGAGCAGCCGCCAACGCTCGTGCCGTCCACCCAGCGGGGGGTGATCCCGAGGTAGTGCACGATGTCCGTGGGCGCGGCGCCGGCCGGCGCCCCCCCGCCGCCGGCCGCGGGCGGGCGGCCCCCGCCCGCCAGGGGGTGGCGCGCCGCGGGCGCGGGCAGCGGGATATGGCTGGTTTGGGGGTT
>VXNE01000387.1 GCA_009840715.1 Gammaproteobacteria bacterium | reverse complement strand
GGATCTGTGGGAGCCGGGGGTGGGTGACCACCCTCGGCCACCCGGCCCGTCCCGTGTCGAATTCATGCACGGCGCGGACCGGCTGGCCCCTTCCCGTGGTGACTTCGTACGTGGCCGGCAACGGGGCGCCACCAGCGCCAGTGACATCCGCGCTAAAATGGCGTCCCCGGCGCGGTTGCCAGGGGCGATCCCCCTATGGGGCAGGTTGTGTCTGAAGGGAGAAGAAGTGTGGCCAGTATGTCGGCGAAGGGGTTGTTGAAGGGCCTGGCGGCGATGCTGGTGGCCGCGTGCACGCTGGCGGCCGTGGACGCCTCCGCCCAGTTGAAGATCGCCGTGCTGAACGTGCAGCGCGCCCTCGGTGAGAGCGAGGAAGCCAAGGGGCTCGCGGAGGGAATCCAGCAGGACCTCCAGGAGCAGCAGGACGAACTGCAGGCGCTGCAGGAGGAGATCCAGGCGCTGCAGGAGCAGCTCGAGAAGGACGCCGAGATCCTCGGCGACGACGAGAAGCGGCGCATCGGCAAGGACATCGAGGACAAGCGCCTGGACCTCGAGTTCGGCGCGAACAAGCTGCAGAAGGAAGTCCAGGACCGGCAGGAGGAGATCCTCCGGCAGATGGCGCCGAAGCTCGACGCCGTGCTGAAGGACCTGATCGAGATCGAGGGCTACGACGTCGTGCTGCAGCGCTCCGGCCTGCTCTACGTCAACACCAAGCACGACATCACCCGCAAGGTCACCGAAAAGCTCAACGAGAAGCAGTAGCGGGTCCGGCGCGACGCGGCCGGACGCCGCCGTGGCCTTCACGCTCGCGGAAGTCGCCGAACGCATCGGGGCTGAGATCGTCGGCGATCCGGAGGCCGTGGTGGGTGGGCTCGGCGCGCTCGAGCATGCCGGGGCCGGCGACCTGACGCACCTCTCGAGCACCGCCTACCGGCGCTTCCTTCCCGGGACGTCCGCGACCGCCGTCATCCTCGCCCGTGGCGACGCGGCGGCCTGCCCGACCAATGCCCTGGTCGTCGACAATCCGTACCACGCCTACGCGGTGGCCTCGACCCTCTTCGAAACGCGTCCCGCCGCGGAGCCCGGCGTGCATCCGCGGGCCGTCGTCGACCCCTCCGCCCGTCTCGGGGATGGCGTGTCGGTGGGCCCGCACGCCGTGGTCATGGCGGACGCGGAACTTGGGGCGCGGGTCTCGATCGGCCCCGGCGCAAGCGTGGGCGCGGGAACCGTCCTCGGGGCGGATACGGTAGTCCTGGCGAACGCGACGCTCTACCACGGCGTCCGGTTGGGCGAGCGTTGCATCGTGCACTCCGGGGCCGTGATCGGGGCGGACGGGTTCGGCTTCGCGCCGGATGCCGCGGGCCGCCTCCAGGCCATCGCCCAGGTGGGCGGCGTGACCATAGGCAACGACGTCAGCATCGGGGCCCTTTCCGCGGTGGACCGGGGCGCGATCGACGACACCGTGATCGCCGACGGCGTGAAGATCGACAACCTGGTGCAGGTCGGCCACAACTGCGACATCGGCGCCCATACCGTCATCTGCGGCTGCACGGGCATCGTGGGGAGCACCCGCATCGGGCGGCACTGCATCCTCGGCGGCGGCGTCGGGGTGGGGGGCGACGGTCCCGTCGAGATCTGTGACGGCGTGACGGTCAGCGCCATGACGCACGTCACGAGTTCCATCGACGAACCCGGCGTCTATTCGGGCGGAACGCTGCACGGGAAGACACGGCGCTGGAAGCGGAGCGCCCTGCGCTTCGCGGAACTCGACAGCATGGCCAAGCGGCTGGCGCGGCTGGAGAAGGAGGTCGGCACGCGATGATGGAAATAGGCGACATCTTCGAGTACCTGCCCCACCGCTACCCGTTCCTGCTCGTCGACCGCGTCACGGCGCTGAACGTGGGCCGTGACATCGCCGGCTACAAGAACGTCTCCGTCAACGAGCCGTTCTTCGAGGGGCATTTCCCGGGACACCCGGTAATGCCCGGAGTCCTGGTGGTCGAAGCGATGGCGCAGCTCGCCGGCGTCCTCGCGTTCAAGACGCGCGGCCACAAGCCGGCGGACGGCTACCTGTACTACCTCGTCGGCATGGACAAGACCAGGTTCAAGCGGCCGGTGGTCCCGGGAGACCGGCTGGACATGACGGCGTCCATCACGAGCCAGCGGCGGTCCTTCGTGAAGTTCGAGTGCAACGCCTTCGTCGACGGCGAACTCGCGTGTGCGTCGGACATCCTGTGCACGGAAAGGGAGACGGCGTCATGATCGACGAACGCGCCATCGTCGATCCGGCCGCGGAACTCGGCCTCGACGTCGAGATCGGCCCCTGGACCTTCATCGGCCCCGGCGTGGTCGTCGGAGACGGTTGCCGCATCGGGCCCCATGCGATCGTGAAGGGGCCGACCGTCCTCGGCCGACGCAACCGGATATTCCAGTTCGCCACGGTCGGGGAGGACACACCGGCGCTGGCCTACGGTGGCGAACCGACCACCCTGACGATCGGCGACGACAACGTCATCCGGGAGGGCGTGACGATCCACCGCGGCATGCTGCAGGACCGGAGCGCCACGGTCATCGGCAACAACAACCTCTTCATGGCCTACGTACATGTCGGCCACGACTGCGAGGTGGGCGACCACGTCATCATGGCGAACAACGCCTCCCTCGCCGGCCATGTCTCGGTAGGCGACCATGCGAACATCGGGGGCTATTCGGGCATCCTGCAGTTTCGTACCGTCGGCGCCCACACCCACGTCGCGGCGTTCTCCTACGTCATCAAGGACATCCCGGCTTACGTCACCGTGGCCGGCAACCCCGCGCTCGCGGTGGGGCTGAACATCGAAGGCATGCGGCGACGCGACGTGCCCGAGGCGACCCGCAGCGCGTTGCGGCGGGCGTATCGCATGGTCTACCGCGAGGGTCTGACGGTGCCGGAGGCCTGTGCCGCCCTCGCGGACGCGGCAGCGGAGTCGGCGGCAGTGCGGCTGTTCGTCGAGACGGTCCAGGCGTCGGAACACGGCATCGTGCGCCCCAGGAGCGGGACCGCCGGAGAGGACTGAGGGCGACCGGCGGGATCGGGTCAACGCCCCTCGGCGAGCTTGCGGACGGCTCGCGAACCTGAACTCGGCGGCCCGCCTCGAGAGGCGTTGTCCTTGGTGCGACCGTCCTCCGAAAAGGCAGCCTTCGTGTCGCTCTGCACCTCTCGCAGCCGCGTTCGGAACAACGCGAAGCGGGTGTCCCCGGCGCTGGTCAGGGCGCGCAGCATCCTGTCGCTGGCGGAGCCGCTCCGGGTGCGTCGGCCTATGCCCCGGCGGCCGGCGAAACGCCGCACGACATCGTAGTAGACGTCGCGCGACAGGTGCAGGGCGTCGCACAAGGCGGCGACGGAGGCGATGCGTCCATCCGGACGCAGGCGGCTGCCGGCCTCGAAGGCGGCTTCCTGGGCCTGGCGAGCGCCTTCCGGATCGCCTGCGTCGGCGCGCGCCCGTGCCAGTTCCAACGCTGCCCGGACGGCCTGCACGGGGTCCTCCGTCATGTCGCCTGCGGCGGCGGAGGCCGCCGGCGACCCCGGTCGGGGCTCCGGCCGGAGGAGGTCCCCGGGCCACGTCAGTTCCGCCGGCCAATGGTCGGAGAACCACTGGATGGCCCGGTCGACCCGGCGGATGGTGACGCGGCCCGCGGCCACCCGGTCGAAGAAGGCGCCCTGCCCCCCGGCGAGCCGGCCAACGGTGGAGAGCGCGAGCCCGCGGCGGCGCGCATAGGCGCGACCGAGGCGTATCAGGGCGTCCGCGGACATGCCCGCACCATGTGGCAAATTACCCACCAAGTCAACGGATCATGGTTAAATTGCCCCTGTACGACTCGGTGGCGGTCGTGGCATATTCGCCACATGGAATCGTTCCGCGCGATCGTCGAGAAACAGTTGGAGCGACGCGGCACGTCCGCCATTCGGGCGGCGCTTGGCGCTGGCCTGACCCGCGACGCCATTCGCTCCGTGCTGCGCGGACGCTCGCCATCGGTGGACCGCGCCGCCGAAATCTGCGAGGCGCTCGATCTCGAGTTCTACATCGGTCCGCCGCGGTCTGGGTCTGGTTCGACGGAGGCCGCGTTACAGGAAGGGAGCGGCCTGGGTCACATACGCGACCGCAGACTGGTGGAAGTGTTAGGGCTGATCGTGGGTCATTGGCAGGCGCTGGAGAGTGACTACGCGCGGGCGGATTTCGTGCTCCGTCTGTACGAGCGGGAGCCGCGGTTGCGCGACGCGGCGCGCCGGCGCCGGGGCAGCCAGCACCGCTTCCCCAAACGGGCGCTGAGGGCCGTTTCGGAGGAGGTGCAGGCGCTCGGGCCGGCGGCCCCCCCGGGCGGCATCGAGGCGCGGCCCTTTCTGGACTCGTTGCGGGGTGGTGGCGTGCGGCATGCCCATCCGCTCCAGTCAATAATACACAAGCTGGTGGGCCCGCAGTCCCATGCGGCGATCTGCCAGGCGTTCCTGCGCGCGGGCGTGTGGCTGGACGTTCACATCCGGATCCCCGACGAAGGGGACCCCCGCACGGGCCCGGTCGGCGTCATGGAATGGCGGCGCCCGAACTATCGGGTGGTGTACAGCGCGGACCTTACGCACGTCGGCGCGCTGCTGGACAACGACTGGGTGGTGATGCTCGGTGGGGATGTTGAGCGCCTGATCGCGGAGGGTCTTGTGGCGGGCGAGGCGCGCGAGCACCACGTGCCATATCGGGGGAAGACCCCGACTTCGCTGGTCGCGGAACTCGTCTGGGCGCCGCCAGGGGAGGTGGCGGCGGACGCGGACACCGGGGCGTAACGGCTGGCGGGGCGCCCGCCGGCCCCAGGCATCGGCGAGCCGGCGTCAGTCGGCGATCCGGCCGACGGCCTCGATGGCTTCGACGAGGCTGCCGATCGGCGTCTCGGACCCGATGGGTCCGACGCGCACGCGATACAGCGCGCGTCCGTCGGCATGCACGGTTTCCGTCACGCTCACCGGGGGCGGCACCCGGTCTCGCAGTTGCGTCGCGAGCGCCTCGGCCGTCGCCCGGGCCGCGTAGGCGCCGGCCTGCAGGAAACGCTCGCCGTCCTCCCGCAGAACGAGGGGAGGGGGCCGCAGTCCCAGGTCGGTCGCGGGGACCGGACGAGCTACGGGGTCTGCCTCGTCGGGCGGGACGGTCATGACCCCGTAACCGGCGACCTCGAGGGCATCCGCGACGGTCACGAGATCCTCGTAGGACGGTACGGGCCCGATGCGCACCCGGTACATGGTGCGACCGTCGCCGGGACGCACCTCGTCGAGTCGCACGGGCTGGTCCACGATCACGCGGACGCGGTTGGCGGCCTCTTCGGCGGCCTCGCCGCTGGCATAGGCGGCGGTCTGCACGAACCGCCGGCCCGCTTCGCGAACGAGGATCGGCGGCGGGTCCTCCCCGGCGCGTGGCCGCGGCCGCGCCTGCGGGTCGGGAGGCGCTTCCACGCGGCCGTAACCATGGTCCTTGAGTGCACCGGTGACCTCGTCGAGCGCCTTTCCGGACTCGACCGGGCCGATGCGTACTCGGTACACGCGCTGGCCGCCGGGCAGCGTGGCCTCGCTGACGCCGGTCGGGTGCCGGGTCAGTTGCGAGAGCCTCCCGGCGAGTTCCTCCGCCGCCGCCCTCACGGCGTAGGCCCCCGCCTGCACGTACTGCTCGCCTGCCGCCGTGACCAGCAGCGGCGGTGCGCCGGCGCGAGGCCCCGGCTGCCCCACCGCGGCCGGGAGGCTCAAGGGTCCGAAGCCCTCGGCCTCGAGCGTGGCCCCGAGCGCCACGAGCGCGTCCCGGGAGGGGATCGGGCCGACGCGGACCCGCGACAGCGTTTCCTGGCCGGACGTCGGGCCCTCGCTCACCCACACCGGATGATCCGTGAGTTCCCGCAGGCGCTCGGAGAGGCGCTCCGCCCGGGTCCGCGAGGCGTAGGCGGCGGGCTGCACGAACGTCCAGGCATCTTCCTCGAAGACGAGGGGCTGCTCCTCGGAGGTGCCGACCTGGTCGGCATCGGTGGCGGGGACGGGGAGGGCGA
>VXNE01000204.1 GCA_009840715.1 Gammaproteobacteria bacterium | reverse complement strand
GTCCGCGACGCCGTGCTCGAGGTCGGGCGCCTGGACTTCTGGAAGATCGCGCTGAAACCCGGGAAGCCCCTTGCGGTCGGCAGGATCGGCCGCGCGGACTTCTTCGGCCTGCCAGGCAATCCGGTATCGACGATCGTGACCTTCCTGCTGTTCGTCGTGCCCGCCATCGTCCGGCGCGGCGGCGGGGTCCCCGAACCACCGCTGCGCCTGCCCGCGCGGCTCGCCCATGACGTGCGCCACACGCTCGGGCGGCGGGAATACCAGCGCGGGATCGTCACCGAACGCGAGGACCAACTCGTCGTCGCGGCGACCGGCGACCAGAGCTCGAACCGCCTCGCGACGTTCGACGGCGCCAACTGCCTGATCGAGGTGCCCGGGGACCGGGGAAACCTGGCGGCGCACGAGGTCGTATCGATCGTGCTCCTCGAGCGGGGGACCGGGCGCCTGTTCTGAGCCGCGGTCAGCCTTGCAACGCGGCGAGGATGTCGTCGCGAATGCGGTCGACGTCGCCCATGCCGTCCACGGTTCGATACTCGAGCGGCGAAGACGCGGCGAGGTCCCTGTAGAAACCGACCAGCGGCGCGGTCTGGCGCCGGTACACCGCCAGGCGCTCCCGCACGGTTTCTTCCCGGTCGTCGTCCCGCTGGACCAGCGCTTCACCGGTCTCGTCGTCCGTGCCGTCCACCTTCGGCGGATTGAAGTCGACGTGGTACACGCGGCCGCTCGGCTCGTGAATGCGACGCCCGGCGATGCGCCGTACGACCTCCTCGTCGGTGAGCGTGATCTCCACGACGTACTTGATGGCGATGCCGGCATTCCCCACGGCCCGGGCCTGCGGAATCGTCCGCGGGAAGCCGTCGAAGAGAAAGCCGTCCTCGCAGTCCTGGGCCGCGATGCGCTCCTGGACGAGCCCCACCACGATGTCGTCCGAGACAAGTTCCCCCGCGTCCATGACGGCCTTGGCCTCGCGACCCAACGGAGTGTCGGCCGCGATGGCGCCGCGCAGCATGTCGCCCGTCGAGATCTGCGGGATCCCGAACGCCTCGCACACGAACTGCGCCTGGGTGCCCTTGCCCGCTCCCGGCGGACCCAAGAGGATGACCTTCACGAACGCTCCTCACCGCAGCCAAACGCGCAGTGTGTCGGACACCCGGCCCAGGCCGCAAGTAGGGGACGGGCTTGTCCCGTCCCGTGTCGAATTCAAGCAGGGACCGGATCGGGCTTGTCCCGTCCCGTGTCGACATCGTGCACGAACCACCACGGGCGGGGACGAGCCCCGCCCCTACGTGCGCCGCACCTCGCGGATGCTCGGCACGCGCCGCAACCGATCCAACGCGCGCGCGAACTGGAGTACGTTGTCCACCTGCACCTCGAGCAGGATCATCGCGGTCTCTCCCGCGGTCTGCGCCCGCGCCCGCGTGCTGACGACGTCGATGTCGAGCTCGGCAAGGACCGCCGTCACGTCGCGCAGCAGGCCCTGGCGATCGTCGCCGACGATGCGGATGCCCTGGATGGCCGGTCCGGGCGGCGTGCCGGGCGCCGGCGCGATAGCGGCGCTCTCCGCTTCCCGGCGCCCTTGTCCGATGACGCGCACCAGGTCGATCACCTGGCACTCCCCGACTCCGACCGCCTGCAGCAGGTGGTTCTCGGTCTCGTAGCCCGTCTCCGCGGCGAGTTCCGGAAGGTCCACGGTCAGCCCGAGCCGTTCGAGTGTTTCGAACAGCAGCGCGCGGCCTGCGGCGATGTTGGACTCCGCGAGCTGCTCGCGGAACCAGGACTGGATCTTGGCGCGGGCGCGTCCCGTCTTCACGAAGCCGAGCGCCGGGTTCAGCCACTCCCGGCGAGGCGTTTCCTCGGCGCCGGTGACTATCTCCACGCGCTGGCCCGTGAAGAGGCGCGTGTTCAGCGGTACGTCCACGCCGTCCACGCGGGCGCCGACGCAGCGGTGACCGATCTCGGTGTGTACGCGGTAGGCGAAGTCGACAGGCGTCGACCCGTGCGACAGGTCGAGCACGTCGCCGTCTGGCGTCGCGACGTAGACCCGCGCGTCGGTCTCCGCCTCGGAATCCGGCTCCGAAAGCTGTCCGTCCGGGCCGTAGACATCGATGTCGTCATGCCACTGCAGCACCTGGCGCAGCCACTGGATCTTCCGCGACTGCAGCGACTCGCCTTCCTCGCCCTTGTACGACCAGTGCGCGCACACGCCGAGTTCGGACTCTTCGTGCATCTGCGAGGTCCGGATCTGCACCTCGAGGACCGCGCCCCCCGGTATTTCGACGGCCGTGTGAATCGAGCGATAGCCATTGTCCTTCGGGTTCGCGATGTAGTCGTCGAACTCGCTGGGGATATGGTGCCAGGCGGTGTGCACGACCCCCAAGACGGCGTAGCACTGGGGAATGCGCTCCACCACGACGCGCACCGCCTGCACGTCGTAGACCTGCGCGAAATCGATGCTCTTGCGCCCCATCTTGCGCCAGATGCTGTAGATGTGCTTCGCCCGGCCGACCACGTCGGCTTCGATCCCCGCGCGGGCGAGCCGGCCCTCGAGGTCCGCGACCACGGCCTCGACGCCCTTCTCCCGCTCCTCGCGCCGGCCATCCAGGGCGGCCGCGATCTCCTTGTACTCGGCGGGATTCAGGTATCGGAACGCCAGATCCTCGAGGGCCCACTTGAGCTCCCAGATGCCGAGGCGGCCGGCCAGCGGCGCGAAGATGCGCTGCGCCTCGTTGGCGACTCGGCGCTGCACGTCGGGAGCGGCGAGCTTGGCCACGCGCAGTGCGACGACCCGTTCCGCCAGCTTCACGACCGCCACGCGCGGATCGTCGATCAGCGCGACCAGCAGGTGGCGGATGTTGTCGACCTGGTCCTCCGCCTGGCTCCGCACCATGGGCGAACTCGACAGCTTGTAGACGTGCGTCGAACTTACGCGCAGCAACGCCTCGAGCTGTTCCGCGATCCCGGGGCCAACACGGTCGGCGACGATCGCGGGATCGAGCAGCCCGGAACCCGCGACTTCGCACAGCAGACCCGCGACGACGGAGTCCGTGTCCAGCCCCAACTGCATCAGGAGCTGCGCCACTTCGAGGCCGTACTCGAGGCAGCGGTCGTCGTGGATCAGGCCTACCGCCGTACCGACGACCTCGCCTCCGCTCCCGTCCGCGGCGGTCGACAACCAGGCATCGGTGTCCGGCAGGCCATCGGCGCGCCTCGGCAGATCATGCCGGATCTTGACCATCTGGCCGTACGCGCTCCGACGCCGGTGGGAGGGCGAACATAGCAGAAATCCGTGGTGCCGGCCGTGTTCGCGGACCCCGCGGGGGCAGAGCGGAAACGGCCCGCTCAGCCCCGCCGAAAGAGCTCCCGCGACGCGAGGGGACGGTCGCCCAGGTGGGGCTTGAGGGCACGCCGGAGTATCGCCTTCGCGGCGCGCCGGACCCCCGGCGCGTCATATCGGTCGTTCGCGATTCCCTTGAGGACCGCGCCACGCCAGCCGCCCGGCGTGCCTGCCGCCACCGCGTGGAAGCCCTCGCCGTCGACGAACTCGTAGACGCCGTCGTCGCGGACCGTGCCGCCGTCCGCGGCGTCCACGTCGAAGGTCAGGCCGTAGCCGATCTCCCGCAGCAGGCACTTCTCGAACACGCGCAGGATCGGCTCGATGTCGTCGTCCGCCTCGAGCGCTGCCAACGCCGCCTCGTAGACGCGAAAAAGATCGGCGACCTCCTCCTCCGGAGGCAACGCACGCATCATCAGTTCGTTGAGGTACATGCCCGCGAACAGCCGCCTGCCGTCGAGGCGCCAGCGGTGCACCGTCTCGCACGCCGTCACCGTCACCATCCGGCCCTTGCCACGCCAGCCGACTTCGAGGCGCGTGAACGGCTCGACAGGACGCGCCCGGCCGCCCCGCGTTCCCCTCGCGACCCCGGCCACGCGTCCGTGCTCCACGGTAAGGAAGTCGACTATGGAACTGGTCTCGCGGTAGGCGCGGCGGTGCAGGACGTACGCGGGCTGTCGCTCGGCCGGCGCGGTCATCGGTATCCCAGGGTCCGCAGCACCGCCTCGTCGTTCGTCCAGCCGGCCTTCACCTTGACCCACAGGCGCACCATGGCCCGGCGTCCGAGGAGCCGCTCGATGTCGCGCCGCGCGTCCTGGCCGATGGACTTGAGGCGCGCGCCGCCCTTGCCGATCACGATGCCCTTCTGCGTACCGCGCTCCACGTAGATGACGGCGTCGACCTCCGCCAGTTCCGGTGGGCCGGCGAACCGTTCGATGCCCACAGCGACGCGGTGCGGCACCTCGTCGCCGAGGCGGCGCATGATCTTCTCCCGGATGATCTCCGCCAGGAAGAACTCCGTCGGACGGTCCGTCACGTCGTCCGACCCGAACAGGTGCGGTCCCTCGGGCAGCCGGGCCGCCACTTCGTCCGCGAGCGCGCCGAGGGCTTCGCCGCGCAGCGCCGAGATCGGGACGATGGCCTCGAAGCCGTGGCGCCGGCGCACGTCGTCGATGATAGGCAACAACGCGCGCCGGTCGCGCAGCCGGTCCACCTTGTTGATCGCGCAGACACAGGGCGTGCGTGCGCGAGCTATCTGTTCGAGCGCCTCCGCGTCGGCATCCGTCCACGGCCTGGCCTCCACCAGGAGCACCACCACGTCCGCATCGAACACGGCGCGTACGGCCTGGCCGACCATGTAGCGGTTGATCGCACGGCCGGCGCGCGGCCGCGTCTCGCTTGCCCCCACCGGCCGATGCATGCCGGGCGTGTCCAGGTACACGAACTGGGTGTCGCCGCGGGTGTCGATACCGAGCAGGTTGTGCCGCGTGGTCTGGGGCTTGCGCGACGTGATGGAAAGCTTGCGCCCGAGCAGGTGGTTCATGAGCGTGGACTTGCCGACGTTTGGGCGCCCCGCCAGGGCCACGAAGCCGCAACGCGTCGCGCTCACGCCAGACGCTCCAGGACGCGGTGCGCGGCCGCCTGCTCCGCCTCCCGGCGGGAGGACGCCGCCCCGGTCGCCTCCGCGTCGAGTTCCTGCACGCGGCAGCGAACGACGAACCGCCGCTCGTGCGCCTGGCCCTCGTCACTCTCCACGGTGTACTCGGGCAGGGTCAGGCCGCGCGCCTGCAGAACCTCCTGCAACCGCGTCTTCGCGTCCTTCTGCGGCGCACCGTCGAATGCCGCGATGCGGGCGCCAAAGAGTGCGTTCACCACCGCCGTGCCGGCTTCGGCGCCGCCATCGAGCGCCGCCGCGCCGACCACCGCTTCCAGGGCATCGGCGAGCACCGATGTGCGGTCACGCACGCCACTGCGACGCTCGCCCGAACCGAGCCGGAGGTGCTCGCCGAGCGCGATCTCCCGCGCCACCGCGGCGAGCGCGTCCTTGCGCACGAGGTCCGCGCGCATGAGCGTGAGTTCCTCCTCCCGGGCGTCCGGGAAGGTCTCGAACAGCCGCCGGGCCACCAGGTAGCCCAGCGCCGCGTCCCCGAGGAACTCGAGGCGTTCGTTGTGGCAGACGCCGGCGCTGCGGTGCGTCAAGGCCCGCTCCAGCAGGGCACGGTCGCGGAACGCGTAGCCGAGCGTGCTCTCCAGGACCGAGAGCTCCATCAGTGCTCGACCTTCAGGACGGCAAAGAACGCGTCCTGCGGAATCTCGACCCTGCCGAGCTGCTTCATGCGTTTCTTGCCGGCCTTCTGCTTCTCCAGGAGTTTCTTCTTGCGCGTCACGTCGCCGCCGTAGCACTTCGACGTGACGTTCTTGCGCAGCGCCTTGACGTTGACGCGACCGATGATCCGTCCGCCGATCGCCGCCTGGATCGCCACGTCGAACATCTGCCGGGGGATGAGTTCCTTCATCTTGCGGATCAGTTCGCGGCCCCGCGCCTCGGCGCGGTCCCGGTGGAGGATGGTGGCGAGCGCGTCCACCTTCTCGCCGTTGATGAGCACGTCCACCTTCACGAGCGGCGCCGGGGCGAAACGCCGGAAGCTGTAGTCGAGCGAGGCGTAGCCCCGGCTCACGGACTTGAGCCGGTCGAAAAAGTCGACCACCACCTCGGACAGCGGCAGCTCGTAGCTCAGGGCGACCTGGCCGCCGGAGAACTGC
>VXNE01000052.1 GCA_009840715.1 Gammaproteobacteria bacterium | reverse complement strand
TCATCGAGAGTTGCGGCAGCCTGCAGTACCTGGGCGAGATGTTTCCCACGAGCCTGTTTCCGACGGACGAGCGTCGCTGGGGCGTGATTCCCTGGCTCTACTGGCAGGCCGCGAACATCGGCCCGGTGTTCGGCAACAAGCTCTCCTACACGCGCTACATCAACGACGCGACCGACGAGCAGAAGGCGCATCCGCTCGAACGCTTCGGCAAGGAAGCGCTCCGCCTCGTCGCGGTGATGGACCACCAGTTGGCGAAGCATCCGTATCTCGCGAGCGACGAGTTCACGGTGGCGGACATCGCCACCTGGTGCTGGGTCCGCTCCTACAAGTGGTCGAAGGTGGACATCACCACCAAGCCCCGGGTCCTCGACTGGGTGCACCGCGTCCGCGCCCGCCCGGGCGTGGAGCGGGGCATGGCCTTCGGCGTCCCGCAGGACGAGATCGACAAGTTCAGCAAGGAGCGCCGGGAACAGTACAAGCGCGGCGGCGGCAGCATCGCGTCGAACACGGCGCTGAAGTCCGACCTGTAAACGGCGTCGGGAAGAACTCGACGTGAACAGGCGCGGCTTCCTGTGGGCGGGCGGCGGCGTGCTCGGCGCCGGGGCGCTCGTCTGGTGGCAGCGCAACGCCATCGTCCGGGCCGCGCTGTCCCGGCGCGTCAACGCAGACGTCCGGCTGTCGGCGGCGCCCTCGCCTGAGGACGACGTGTGCCTGCTGACGGCGGAACAGGACGAAGGGCCGTTCTTCCTGCGTGGACCCGTGCGCAGCGACATCCGCGAAGACCGCGACGGCTTGCCGCTGACCCTGCGCGTGCAGGTCGTGCGGGCGGACAGCTGCCAGCCGGTTCCTGACGCCGTGGTGGAGCTTTGGCATTGCGACGCGGCGGGCGCGTACAGCGGCTACCGGGCGGACCTCGCGCGCAAGCCGGTCGACACGCTCCTGTACCTGGGCGGGCTGGACACCCATCTCGAGCCCACCCATCCCGGGACCTTTCTGCGCGGAGCGCAGGCGACAGGCCCGGAAGGCAGCGTCGAATTCCGCACGATCTTCCCGGGCTGGTACGAGCCGCGCGTGCCCCACGTCCACGCGAAGGTGTTCGTTGGCGGCACGAGCTACCTCACGACTCAGCTCTACTTCCCGGACGACTTCGCGCGGGACGTCTATGCCCGACATCCGGCGTACGCACCCCACGGGATGTCGCCATATGCGCTCGGCAACGACTTGATCCTGGGCCGGTACCGCGAGGCGGATGGTTTGCTCCTGCGCGGGGAGAGGACAGGGGAGAGAATGGTCGCCAGTTGCAGGCTCGGTGTAGCCTGACGGCCGTCCGCGCCTGGAGGTTGGTGCACGGCCCCTGGAGCGGGACCGTTCTGTCAGTGCGAAGGCGGTGGCAGCGGCACGGGCGCGGGGTCGGCGCCGAGGTACACGACGCGCGTCAGCCACGTGTAATCCGACTCCATGGCCATCAGGCCCACGAGCACGAGGAGCGCACCCGGCGGCACCATGATGGCCGTGATGAGGGCCACCCGCTCCCAGCGCATGTGCATGAAGATGGCGACGATGAACCCGGCCTTCAGCATCATGAAGATGATGATGAGGGTCCAGCGCGTGTACCCCTGGAACGCCAGGTAGTCGACCATGTACGAGGCTGCGCTGAAGACGAAGAGCAACGCCCAGATCCAGAAGTAGACCGAGATGGGGTGTTGTTGACCGGTGTCCGCCATGACTGTCCTTACCGAGTGCCTATCGTTGCTCTAACAGAATGAGCCAACGTCCCTAACGAAAGGGGACGATCAACCCTCCCATCACCACAAATAGAAGAACGCGAAGATGAATACCCAGACCAGATCGACGAAGTGCCAGTACAGGCCCGTGATCTCGATGATGTCGTAGCCCTTTTCCTCGTACCTGCCGCGCCATACGCGGACGGCGACGATGATGAGGTAGACGACCCCGGCCGAGACGTGCAGGCCGTGGAACCCCGTGATCATGAAGAAGGAGGCGCCGAACTGGGCCGCGCCCATCGGGTTGCCCCAGGGACGTACGCCTTCGTCGACGATGAGCTTCGTCCACTCGAACATCTGCATGCCGACGAACATCGCGCCGAACACCGCCGTGACCAGCATGAGGAGCGCCGCCGGCACGCGCTTGCGGCGATAGCCCATGTTCACCGCCATCGCCATTGTCCCGCTCGAGGTGATGAGGATGAACGTCATGATCGCGATGAGGAGGAGCGGCACGGGCACGCCGAACGCCTCGAGCGCGAACACCTCGCTGGGGTTCGGCCACGGCTCGGCCGTGGTCATCCGGACCGTCATGTACGAGGTCAGGAAGCACGTGAAGATGAACGTGTCCGACAGGAGGAAGATCCACATCATCGCCTTGCCCCAGGGCACGGCCCTGAAGACGGCGACATCGTCCGCCCAGTCGTTTACGAGTTGCAGATTGCGCAGTCCGGTCGCTTCGGCCATCCGGTTGCAGGCTCCTCTCCAGTGTCACCCCCCGGGGTTTCCGGGGGGCGCGATCGATCTCCGTTACCCCGTGTGTGTTCCTACAGGCGGTCCTACTCGGTCCGCCCCGCGGCGGTTTCCTCCGCCGTGCGGGGCTCCGTCTGCGGAATGAAGTCGTCCTTCATGCCGGGCACGCTGTAGTCGTACGCCCAGCGGTACACGGTGGGCAGCTTCTCCGCCCAATTGCCGTGCCGCGGCGGCGTCTCGGGCGTCTGCCACTCGAGGCTCGTCGCCTTCCACGGGTTGGGACCGGCGTCCCTGCCCTTGAAGTAGCTGTAGATCAGGTTCCAGATGAACACGATCTGGAAGACGCCGACGATGAGCGCGGCGATCGTGATGGTCTGGTTCAGCATGATCACGGACTCGTCGATGATGGCCATCTCGCCGTTGGCGAAGTAGCGGCGCGGCACGCCGACGAAGCCGAGGTAGTGCATCGGGTAGTAGATGATGTACGTGCCGAGGAACGTGACCCAGAAGTGGATGTGCCCCAGGGTGTCGTTCAGCATCTTGCCGGTCATCTTGGGATACCAGTGATAGATCGCCCCGAAGATGACGAGGATCGGCGAGACGCCCATCACCATGTGGAAATGCGCGACCACGAAGTACGTGTCCGAGAGCGGCACGTCCACGATCACGTTGCCGAGGAAGAGGCCCGTGATCCCGCCCATGACGAAGGTGATGACGAAGGCGATGGCGAACAGCATCGGCACCGTCAGGTGGATGTTGGCGCGCCACAGCGTGAGCGTCCAGTTGTAGACCTTGATGGCGGTGGGCACGGCGATGATGAGCGTGGTCGTCGCGAAGAAGAAGCCGAACCAGGGGTGCATGCCGCTCACGTACATGTGGTGCGCCCAGACGACGAAGCTCAGCACGCCGATGGCCACGATCGCCCAGACCATCATGCGGTAGCCGAAGATGTTCTTGCGCGCGTGGGTGCTGATGAGGTCCGACACGATGCCGAACGCGGGCAACGCCACGATGTAGACCTCGGGGTGTCCGAAGAACCAGAACAGGTGCTGGAACAGGAGCGGGCTGCCGCCGCTGTAGTCGAGGGAGTCCCCGATCGAGACGACCGCCGGCATGAAGAAGCTCGTGCCGATCGTCTTGTCCAGGATCATCATGATCGCGCTGACGAAGAGGGCGGGGAACGCTAGCAGGCCGAGCACCGTCGCCATGAAGATGCCCCACACGGACAGCGGCATCCGCATCAGCGTCATGCCGCGGGTGCGGGCCTGCAGGATGGTCGTCACGTAGTTCAGCCCGCCCATGGTGAACGCGACGATGAACACCGCGAGCGACCCCAGCATCAGCAGGATGCCCCAGTCGACGCCGGGGGTGCCCGTCAGGATGGCCTGGGGCGGATAGAGGGTCCACCCCGCCCCGGTAGGACCGCCGGGGACGAAGTAGCTCGCGAGCAGGATGATGACGGACAGGAAGTAGACGTGGTAGCTGATCATGTTGACGTACGGGAACACCATGTCGCGCGCGCCGCACATCAGCGGGACCAGGAGGTTGCCGAAGCCGCCGAGGAGCAGGGCGGTCAGCAGGTAGATCACCATGATCATGCCGTGCATGGTGATGAACTGGTAATAGGCCTCGGGATCGATGAAGTCGAACTGGTCGGGGAACCCGAGCTGCAGCCGCATCATGCCGGACAGCACCAGCGCTACCAGCCCCACCCCGATCGCCGTGATGCCGTACTGGATGGCGATGACCTTGTGGTCCTGGCTGAACCAGTACTTCGTGATCCAACTGTGGGGATCGTGAAGCTCCATCGCCTCCTGGTAGGGGATCTGTGCTTCAACCGCCATCGGTATCTCCTCTGTCCTCGACGACCTCGATTTCCGCGTGCCGCACGATTACGGCCGTCATTCCGCGCCCGGCGCGTCGGCGTGCGTCACGGCCGCGAGCCCGTCCCGCGTCCCGTGTGCGTTCGACGCGAACCGGCCCTGCCGGCCGAGTTCGTTGATGTAAGCCACGACGTCGTTGATGGCGTCCTGGCCGTGCAACTGCTTGGACATGAAGGTCATCTGCCGCGCCAGCGTATCGGTGCGATCGTGACCGCGGATGTGCTGTTGGAACAGCACGATCTGCCGCGCGAGGTACCAGTCGCTCATGCCCGCGAGGCGCGGCGCGAACGTGCCGGAACTACCGCTGCCGTCGGCCCGGTGGCACACGGCGCAGCCCCGGTAGAGGTCGGCGCCGCGCTCCACGTCGCCCTCGATCGTGGCCACCGCCGGCTCGTCCGGCAGCGACTGGATGTACGCGATCACGTTTTCGACGGCCGCGGCGTCGAACAGGGTCGCGGCCATCGGCGCCATCTGCTGCCCGTACTCGTCCTCCGGATGCGTGCCGCGCAAGCCGCGCTTGTAGGCGTCGATCTGGGCGCGCATGTACCAGGCGGACTGGCCCGTGAGCTTGGGCGCGTGCAGCGCGAACATGCCCTCGCCCTGCTGGCCGTGGCACGCGGCGCACACCACGTAACCGGCCTGGCCGGCCACCGCGTCCCCTGCCGGACGGGCCGCGTAGTCGCTCCAGGTCGGCCGCGAGGCGACCCACGCCTCGTACTCTTCGGCCTCGTCGACGATGACCGTCCCGCGCATCGTGTGGTGGCCGATGCCGCAAAGCTCCGCGCAAAGGACTTCGTAGATGCCCGTCTTGGTGGGCGTGAACCACATGTAGGTCACCATGCCCGGCACGGCGTCCATCTTCGCGCGGAACTCGGGAACGTAGAAGTCGTGCAGCACGTCCTTGGATCGCAGGAGCACCTTGACGGGCTGGTCCTTCAGGAGGTGCAGGGCGCCGCGCTCGACGAGCACGTCGTCCGCGCCGTAGGGATCGTCCGGGTCCATCCCGAAGGGGTTGTCCACGCTCATGAAGCGAACGTCCACCAGGCCGAGGCGGCCGTCTTCGCCCGGCAGGCGATAGCTCCAGGACCACTGCTGTCCGATGATCTCGACTTCGCGGGCGTCGTCCGGGACGTGGACGTACTCCTCCCAGACGATGAGGCCGGGAGCGAGCATGCCCACGACGCCGATGGTCGTGACGATGGTGAGAATCCACTCGAGCCGCTTGTTCTCCGGCTCGTACGCGGCCTGCTGCCCCTCGCGGCGGCGGTACTTCCAGATCGCCCAGACCATGAACAGCCCGACCAGGATGAACGCGATCCCGCAGATCCAGAAGGTGACGAAGACGGCGAAGTCGATGTTGCCCCAGTTGGAGGCGATCTCGGTGAACCACCAGGGGCTCAGGTAGTTGAAGACCACCGAGCCGAGGACGACGATCAGGAGGATGATGGCGGTGGTCATGCCAGGGCGTCCTCGAGCCCCGCGCGAACTCCGCGGGGCCATTGCGCTGCGTTCAACGTCACGGCTGTCCTTCCTCTCCCGGCGCGCCGCCCGGTTGCGGCCGCTTCATGCGCCTCAATTCACGCGCCTTGGAAGGCGCCTTCAAGGGTTCGATCGGGGCCGAGATCTTCGGCCCGATCCCTTCGATGTTGCCGGGGGGGGGCCACCCCCGCGGGGGGGGGGGGGGGGGGGGCCGCGCGCCGCGGGGCGGGGCGCGGGAGCGGGGGCGGGGGGGGG
>VXNE01000096.1 GCA_009840715.1 Gammaproteobacteria bacterium | reverse complement strand
CTTCTGCACCTATGGCGGCTCGTACGTCCTCGAGTGGCGGAGCGGCGAACTGGCGCTCAGCGACGCGGTGGCGAGCTGGCTCCCCAACCGCTACAACCAACTGGTGCCCCGTCATGGCAACCCGAGGGCACTCGCCGTGAGCCGGGACGGCCGCCACGCGTACGTGAGCACGCCCGAGGGCATCCTCGTGTTCGACCGGGTCAACAACGTCGGGGACGACCACGGCGACTCGCGAGAAGCGGCCACCGCCGCGGACGGCCTGCCGTGGTCCGGGACAGGCGAACTGAACTGGAAGGGCGACCGCGACGTTTTCCGTATCCGGTTCGATCGGCCCGGCGCGCTCACGGTCTACACCACCGGGGACACCGACACGTTCGGCATGCTGACGGACGCGAACGGCGCCGTGCTGGAGCAAGACGACGACGGAGAGGCGCCGAACTTCGAGATCCGGGCGACCGTGGACGCGGGTGTGTACTACGTGGAGGTCCGCGGCGCGGACGACGAGACGACCGGACCATACACGTTGTGGATCGAGTTCGTGCCTGATCCTCCCGAGGTCGCCTTCACTCCCGAGCGGCCGATCGCGACCGACCTCCACGAAGCCGACTCCGTGCACGCCGCGGATCTCGACGGCGACGGGGACCCGGACGTGCTCGCCGCCTCGTCGCACGACGCGACCATCGCCTGGTACGAGAACGTCGGAGGCGGGGCGTTTTCGCCACAGCGCGTCCTTACCGCCGATGCCGAAGGCGCCGCGTCCGTGCACGCGACGGACCTCGATGGCGACGGCGATGCGGACGTGCTCTCGGCAGCGAGGGAGGACGACCGGATTGCGTGGCACGAGAACCTGGGCGGCGGCCGCTTCTCGGAGCAGCGGGTCACCGCTTACCACGCGGACGGCGCCGCGTCCGTACACGCGGCGGACCTCGACGGGGACGGCGACGCGGACGTGCTCACGGCATCGAGCCTGGACGACACGATTGCGTGGCATGAGAACCTGGGCGGCGGCAACTTCTCCTCGCCGCGGGCCATCGCGGACACGGCGGATGGCGCATCGGACGTACGCGCGGCGGACCTGGACGGAGACGGGGACCCCGACGTCCTGTCGGCCGCTCGGAACGACGGCATGGTCGCCTGGTATGAGAACCTGGGCGCCGGATCGTTCTCCGCACGACGCATCCTTGCGAGGAACGCCGCCGGTGTCCGCTCGGTGCGCGCGGCGGACCTCGACGGGGACGGCAGCCTGGATGTTCTCTCCGCGTCGACCGGAGACGGCAGGATCGGGTGGTACCGGAACGTCGGCGGCAGGTTCTCGTCGCAACGCGTCGTCACGAGGGACGCCGAGGCGCGCGTAGTGCGTACGGCGGACCTCGACGGCGACCGGGACGCGGACATCCTGTACGCGTCCACCCGCGACGGTCACGTGGGTTGGCACGAGAACCTGGGCGGCGGCGTGTTCTCCGGTCAGCACGCCATCGCGACCGGCGTGCGGGACGTGGGTTCGTTGCACACGGCAGATCTGGACGGCGACGGCGACCCGGACGTGCCGTTCGTGTCGCCCCACGACGACGAGGTCGCCTGGCACGAGAACCTGTCGGATCACGGCGACGACCACGCGGATGCGCCGGCGGGTGCGACCGTGGTGACGGCACTCCCGGCGTTCCTGCACGGCACGGTAGGGTCAGCGGGAGACCGTGACGTGTTCCGCGTGGCCACCGGCGCGGGCAGGCTGCGCGTGCAGTCGAACGGCCCGACGGACACCCACGGCATCCTGCTCGACGCCGACGGTGAGCCACTCGCGGCCGACCACGACGCGGGCGCCGGGCTCAATTTCGCGATCGAGATCGAGGTCGAGGCCGGTCCGCACTACGTCGCAGTAACGGACGACGGGAACCGCGGCGGCATCGGACCCTACACGCTGTCCATCGAGTTCGTGGCCGCGGGGGTCGCCCCGGGGACCGCCGACGACCATGGCGACGATGCGGAAACCGCCACGGCGGTGGAGGCCCTGCCGTGGTCGGCCGCGGCGGCGCTGCAAGCCCCCGGCGACCGCGACGTGTTCCGGATCGACCTCGCGACGGGCGGCCGGCTCACGGTCTACACCACGGGCGACACCGACACCTACGGCACGCTGATGGATGCGGACGGCGCCGTACTCGCCGAGGACGACGACACGGGCGCCGGGACCAACTTCGAGATCGAGGCGGCCGTCAGGGCAGGCGTGCACTACGTCGAAGTTCGGGGGTTCGCCGTTGAGACCGGACGCTACACGCTGACCATCGAGTTCGTCGCCAACCCACCAGGGGTTGCCTTCGGTCTGCAGAACGTCCTGACGACCTTCGCGAACGGTGCGCGAGCCGTCCACGCCGCCGATCTGGACGGGGACGGCGACCCGGACGTGCTCTCCGCGTCGCCGCACGACGACAAGATCGCGTGGTACGAGAACCAGGGCGCGGGCAGGTTCTCCACGCAGCAGGTCATCGCCACGGACGCCGACGGCGCCACCTGGGTGCACGCGGCCGACCTGGATGGCGACGGCGATGCGGATGTGCTTTCGGCATCGGACTTCGACGCGAAGATCGCGTGGTACGAGAATCTCGGCGGCGGCAACTTCTCGTCGCAGCATCCGATCACGCTGGAAGCCGTCGGCGCCGTAGCCGTACATGCCGCGGACTTGGACGGAGACGGCGATGCCGATGTGCTCTCCGCATCGCACCGCGACGACAAGGTCGCGTGGTACGAGAACCTCGGGGACGGTTCCTTCTCGGCCCAGCGCGTGATCGAGGACGCGGTGGACGGTGCGTACTCCGTGCACGCCGCGGATCTCGACGGGGACGGCGACGCCGACGTGGTCACGGCCGCCTTCGAGGGGGACCGGATCGCCTGGCACGAGAACCTCGGCGGCGGGAGGTTCTCCGGGCGACGCGACATCGCGACCGGCGTCGACGGGGCCGCATCGGTCCACGCTGCCGACATGGATGGCGACGGCGACCTGGACGTACTGGCGGCGTCCTTCGAGGGCAACGAAGTCGCGTGGTACGAGAACGGGGGAGCGGGGTCGTTCGCGGCGCGACGTGCCGTTGCCCAGGCCGCCACAAGTCCCTGGACCGTGCACCCGGCAGATTTCGACGGCGACCGCGATCCGGACGTGCTCGCCGCTTCCGGCCACGGTAACGGCGTGGCGCTGTTCGAGAACACGGGCGGCGGCAGCCTGTCCGCGGAGCGCATGATCGCGACCGATGCGAGGTTCGCCCGCTCCGTCTACGCAGCGGACCTGGACGGCGACGGCGATGCGGACGTGCTGTCGGCGTCCGAGTACGACAGCAAGATCGCCTGGTACGAG
This sequence comes from Gammaproteobacteria bacterium, assembly GCA_009840715.1. GTDB lineage: Bacteria > Pseudomonadota > Gammaproteobacteria > Pseudomonadales > Azotimanducaceae > VXNE01. The sequence continues at coordinate 2,755 of VXNE01000096.1, read as the reverse complement.
AACACGGCCGACCATGGCGACGACCACGGCGACGCGCCCGGCGAGGCAACGCTTGCATCGGCGCTGCCCGCGTTCCTGCACGGCGTGGTGGAGTCGGCCGGCGACCGCGACGTGTTCCGCGTCGCGACGGCCGGCGGCGCGCTACGCGTGCACTCGGAAGGCCCAACGGACACGTACGGCACGGTGCTGGATGCCGCCGGCGCCGTGTTGGGTCAGAACGACGATGGAGGCCCGGGTGCCAACTTCGAGCTGGAGCTGGAGGTCGCGCCCGGCGTCCACTACGTAGAGGTGCGAGGATTCTTCAACTCCACCGGGCGGTACACGCTGACCATCGAGTTCGTCGCGGGCGCGGGCGGAGCCCCCTGACAGCCTAGAACGCCTCCTTCAGCACGATGCCGAGGGTGAAGACCAGGATCGTGCCCATGAACATCCACAGGCGGTTGTCGATCCGGTCCAGCCTCTCGTGCATGCGCTGCTCAAGGTGCACGATGGAGCCTTCCAACCGGCCAACGTCCTCCTGGGTCTTCTGACCGTCGCCTGCCAGCCGGGACACGTCCTCGCGAGTCGCCTGGACGTAGCCTTCCAGCCGGCGAACGTCCTTCTGGGTTTCCTGGACATGGCCTTCCAGCCGGCGAACGTCCTTCTGGGTTTCCTGGACATGGCCTTCCAGCCGCCGAACGCTCTTCTGGGTCTCCTGGACATGGCCCTCCAGCGTGGACATGCGGCCATCCAGTCCCCGGACGTCTTTCTGGGTCGCCTGGACGTGGCCTTCCATCCTGGACAGGTGGCCTTCCAGCCGGGAGATGTCCTCGTGGGTTGCGTAGTCGGGTAACGCGTCGGTCGCCATATGGCCCTCCTTGCCGCATGGTCGTTCCTTGATGACGCGGACGATAGCACGCGCGGGGCGGATCGGAGCCCGCTGGAGCCCCATGGTGCGCATTTTCCGCGATGTCGCACACGGGTTGTGGGAGATCTCCTACAGATCCCCACAGCCGGTCGCGGTCACGCGCGGCATGGTGTACCGTCCGGCCAGCAATCCGGACGAGGCCAGACTGCATGGGTCGTTGGACGAGGTGTCCGGCAGGCCGGGGCACACCGTGGGCGGGTCGGGACACACGGAAGAAAGCCGGTGGGCCGAGGTGGCGTCCGGCCGTACTTCGCAGGGACGCCATCGCCCGCTTCCAGCCAGGTTTCACCCTCATCGAACTGATGATCGTCCTGGCCCTGCTCGGCCTCCTCACGGCGCTCGCCGTCCCCAACCTGCAACGTCTCTTCGCGAGCGTGTCCACGTCGACGGAGCGCCAGCACATCCTCGACCAGTTCGAGGCCCTCGGGCGAGAGGCCCTCGCGAACGGCCGGGCATACGTCGTCTTCTCGGAGGCGCCCGACGCCGACACGGCTGCGGGCTACGCCGACTTCGAGCCCCGCCCCATCGACCTGCCCGACGCGTGGCGCTTCCGCCTCGACAGGCCCCTCGTCGTCCGCGCGAACGGCTTCTGCCGCGGCGGCGAACTCACGCTCATCCACCAGGGCGCGCCGGTCCTGCGCGCGACGCTCGCGCCGCCCTACTGCCGCGTCGAGTTCGATGGCCGTTCCTGAGCGCCGCCACCGAAGGGCGGAGGGCGGCTTCGCCCTGCTCGAGGCGATCGTCGCGATCGTCCTGTTCGCCGCGGCGGGGATGGCCCTCTACGGCCTGTTCAACACCAACCTGATCTCGCTGCTGCGCGTCCACGACGTCTCTCGCGAGGCGCCGGTCGTCCGGTACGCCATCGAACAGCTCCAGGCGGTCGACCCGCGGCGCACCGAGGCGGGGCAGTTCCAGGTCGACGGCTTCGACGTCACCTGGACCGCCCGCCTCGTCGAACCGGTGCGCCAGGGCCAGAACGGCCTCGGCGTCCTCGGCGACTTCGAGGTGGGCCTCTACGAGATCGAGTTCGATATCGCCGACGCCGGCCGCTCCCTCGGCACCTGGCGCCTCCGCCAAGTCGGCTTCGAAAAAGTCCGCGGCTTCGCCCCCGAAGGCTTCATCTTCTGATGCCCGTACTTCGGGACACACGCGAAAAGCGTCCTACGGCGCTGTGGGACGTTGGCCACATCACCCGCGTCGCCCAAACCGGCCGACCTTCCCCCCCACGCGCTCGCGCCAGGGGCCTCACCCTCCTCGAGATGCTTGTGGTGATGGTCCTGGTAACCCTCGTCGGCACCCTCCTCATGCAGGGGATCGGCTTCTTCACCGGCAAGTACCAGGTGGTGCACCGCGCCCGCGCCGACCTGTCCCTCGCCGAACTGCAACAGAACTGGTTCGCCACGAGCGTCCGCGGCTTGACGCCCTACGGCGTGGAGGCGCGGCGCTTCGTCGGCAACGCCCGCGGCTTCCGCGGCATCACCCTGACGCCCCTGCAGGCGGAGCCCGGCATGCCCGTCACCGCCCGGTGGACGATCGACGGCGAGGACGCCTCGATGCTGCTCTACGCGGAGGACAGTGGCCGTCCCTGGACCGTGCTGCCGGAGAACGGCGAACGCCTCGTCTTCGACTACGCCGACTCCGCCCACCGCTGGTACGACCGCTGGCCCGTCGAGGCGGCGGAGGGAGAGTGGACCCCCACCTACATCCGCCTGCGCGCCGAGAACGAGGACCCCCTCTGGCTCGCCCGCGTGCAGGCCGATCCGGCCCCCCTCCTCACGGAGGAGCCCCGCCGATGCTCCAACCCGGCGGCCGCCGCCCCCGCCGCGGGGTCTTATACACAGCGCCGAG
>VXNE01000246.1 GCA_009840715.1 Gammaproteobacteria bacterium | reverse complement strand
TCCTCCTTCCTGGACTCATGCTATGGCCCGTGACACGGAAAATCTGACAGTCTCCGCTGGCGACGGCGCACCTCATGGCCCGCCGGCAACCGGACGGTCACCCTGCGATCAGTCGATCGAGAAACCGGGTCGCGAACAACGCTTCCATCTCCACTTCCGGGCAGTCCATCAGCGCCATGACGTGCCCGATCCCCCGAAAGTCCACGAGCCAGGATTCGTTGCCCGCTGCCAGCCACCGCATGTGCATGAGGAAGGCGCCGTCGCGCAGTACATCGAGGTCGCCGCAGGTAAACAGCGCCGGACAGAGCCCGGCAAGATCCCCATACATCGGCGAGACGTCCGGATCCCTGCGGTCTTCTCCACCCTGCAGATACAAATCCGCCAACTGGTCAACGCTCACGGAGTCCATCCCCTGGTTGCGGTGGTCGTTCTCCCTGTGACTGGGCAGCGATCCCGACAGGTCGAAACAGCCGATGTCCAACACGGCTCCATCGAACACGAAGCCGTGCTTGCGCTTCATCCGGAGCATGGTGGCGGCGCCGGTGTTGCCTCCCGAAGACTCGCCCCGCAGGAACATCCTGTCCTGGGCGTACTCTTCGCGCATGAAGTCGATGAACCAGAGACAGGCCGCTTCCATGTCGTCGAGCTGTGCGGGATAGGGGTGCTCCGGCGCCTTGCGCCAGTCGACACAGGCCACTACCAGGCCACATAGCTCGGCCGCCTGAGCATGCTTGTAGTCGAAAGATGCCGGCGTGTTCGCGATCCAGCCGCCGCCGAGGGTGTGGAACAGGCCACCGCGCACTCTCCCGTCTTGCGGTGCCACGATGCGGACCACGAGTTTGCCGCCGGGGCCATCGATCTCGACTTCCCTGGCCAGCGCCGCGCCTCTGGCGTTCCACTCCTGGATGTATGGGGAAAAGGGCATCACGGCGCCGCGAAACTCGGCCCAGGCTTCAGGCGTGCGGAGCTGGTCGAAGCGGGGAGCGGCGCCCATGGGCGACTGCTCGAGCGCCGCGCTGGCGGCCATGAGCTCGGGACTTGGGTCGATGAACAGTACGCGCTCGGCAAGCAGTCTTTCGAACAACCGGTCGATGTTCATCTGGTGAATCTCCGCGGGTCCGAGGCGAGACCCACCCCGGGCGTCGTAGGGGACGCCCTTGTGGCGTCCCGTCTCGACATCATGCAAGGACCACCCCGGGCGGGGACAAGGACCACCCCGGGCGGGGACAAGCCCCGCCCCTACAACTGGTAGCCGACCTCCAGCCCGATCTGGCGCGGGTTGAACCAGTAGAACGTCCCCAGGAGGTCGCGGCCGCGCAGAAGCTCGTCGTTCGCGAGATTCGTGCCGAAGAGCGCGATCCGCCACTTCTGATCGGCGCGGCGCAACGTGGCGCGGGCGTTCGTCTTCTTGTAGCTGGGGATCACGACCATGTTCTGCGAGTCGGCGAACTGCTCGGCTACCCAGGCATGATCCAGGTGCAGGTCCAGCGACCAGTTGTCGGCGACGGGCACCGAATAGTCGAGCGCGATGGATGCGCTGTTGTTGGGGGCGAACCGCAGCTCGTTGCCGTCCTCGGCGTTCTGGTAGGGCACCCCGACCTCGGTGACCTCGCTAGCGTTGACGTCGGCCGCAAGCCGTACGCTGAACCGGTCGGTGACGAAAGCGTTCACCTCCAGCTCGAACCCCGTGATCTCGGCGCCCCCGCTGTTCACGTTGTGACTGTCGCCTCCCGGAGCGACGGTGGGGTCGTTGACGTAGACGAGCATGTCCTTCCAGTCGAGAAGGTAGGCAGAAGCCAGGATCGTGGCGCGGCCGCCCCACAGCGTCGCCTTCAATCCCAGCTCGTAGTTGTCCAGCTTGTCGCCGTCGAAGAACAGCCGGGACAGGGAGTCGACGATGTTCTGCTCGAGCCCCGCGATGACTGCCGCGCGACTGGCGTCGTCCAGGAAGGGATTGGTCCTTGCGTTCTCGATCTGCACCTCGAACTGGCCGACATAGAAATCGAGGTTGTTGTTGACGTTGCCGGGCCGGAAGCCGGTGGTGTAGTTGAAGTACAGCAGGAGGTCGTCCTGGGGCAGCCAGGAGAGCACGAACTTCGGCGACACGGGGGTGTCGCTCGTGCCCGTTCCGGTATTCGTGAACTCCTGCTCGAGATCGGACACCCGCACACCCACCGTGACCTCCAGCGTATCCGTGAGGTCGTAACTGACCTCGCCGAACACCGCGTACTCCTCGAGGAAGTCCGTGTGGGTGTTGGCGGGCACCATCAGCAGGGGATCGAACGCAAGGGCGAAGGCTTCGCGCCCCGGGAAGTAGCCGCCCACCTGCTGGTTCTGGGTGTGATCCTCGCTGTCCTTCCAGAAGAACCCGGCTGTCCAGCGCAGGGCCCTGTCGCCGGGCGACACCAGACGAAACTCCTGTACCCAGCGCTCGCTGTAGAACTGGGCCTGGTTACTGATTGCCCGGAGGTTCATGCCGTCGGCCGTGAAGACCGGGCCGCCGAGGTTGAACACGCCCGGCCATCCGGGACAGGGAATGCCGAAGGCCACCAGGGCAAGGCAGGCCGGATCGTTCGGATCGGCCAGGGTCGCGCCGCCGTAGAAGTAGTCCAGGGTTCTCGCGCCCGTCTCGGAGGACTCGGAAACCGAAGGGATCTGCCGGTCGGTAAAGGACGTCAACGAGTACAGCGTTGCCCAGTTCAAGTCCCATTCGATGTCCAGGCTGTAGATGTCGACCGAGTCTTCCGACCTCGGCTCGAGTCCGGGAATCCGGCCGTGGAGTGACTCGTAAGCCCGAAACGTGCCCAGGCCGCCCTTGGTCTCCTGCACGCTGCTGTGCACGGTGCCCGTCACCGTGAACGTGTCGCCGGTATAGCGCAACGCCGCGCGGACGCCGGTGGATTCGGCCTCGTTGTAGTCCTCCTCGAAGGGCTCCAGGTTCTCGATGAAGCCGGCCGTCTGCGCCTGCCATGCGGTCAACCGGAAGGCGGCGTTGTCGGACAGCGGGACGTTGATCATGCCGTCAATCCGGGTGGAGTTGTCGTCCGACTCTTCCATGGTGGAGAAACCGACGTTGGCTGCGGCATCGAACGCGGTCGGGTCGGGTTTCTTGTAGAGATAGCGGATCGTGCCGCCCTGCGAACCCTCTCCGAACAGGGTGCCTTGCGGCCCTTTCAGCACTTCGACCCGTTCGATGTCGAACAGCGTGCCGCTGACCTGGTTGTCCGGACCCAGCGCCGCCGTCACGGGCGTCCCGTCCAGGTACACACCGATCGTCGCCCCGGTGGGCGCGTAACCGATCTGGCCGCTCTGCGACGAGATGCCCCGGATGGTGTAACGCGCTTCTCCGTTCAGGGCGCCCTGCATGCTGAGCCCGGGGATCATCGTGTAGAGGTCTTCCATGCTCTGCGCGCCGAGGTCTTCCACGAGCGCGTCCGAGACCGCGCTGATCGCCTGGGGCGTCTTCATCAGCTCGGTTTCGCGATAGGTCGCGGTGACGATGATCTCTTCGATGACGCCTCGCTCATCGGCGCCGGTCTCCTCGGCGCTGGCCGGTGCACAGACGACGGTTGCGAAGGCGGCGGCGGCCGCGAGGGAAGCGGCCAGGGGGCGGTGCGCACGCATGAGACGGGCCATGTCCTCTCTCCTGAGAACCAACTTGAATGTAGGCTGCATGCGCGACCGTGGCATGTCAATCGCGCGCCCGGGGGATTTTCAGGAAGCACAGGAACGCGATCGCAAGCAGGGGAGCGACCAGCAGCATCTGCAACGCCAGTTCGTAGTTCCCCTCGGTGTCGTACAGGTAGCCTGTCAGGGGAGCGGCCGGGGCATAGAAGAGGAGGGAGAGCGGGGTGGCGAGGCCCATGATGCGCGTCAGGGACTCCACGCCAAACATCCGGCCGACCGCCAGGGTCACGAGCGGCATGAGTCCGCCGAAGCCCAGACCCAGTGTGCCGGCGGCAAGCGATAGCCCGAGCTGGCCCTGGAGTTGGGCGAACAGCAGCACGGCCGCGAACTGGCAAAGCATGGAGGCGATCAGCAGGCGCTTGATGGAAAGGTAGTCGGCGAGGGTTCCGAACAGGGGCCCGCCGAGCGCTCCCATAAGCGTCATCACCGAGAACACCAGCGCGGCCCGCTCGCCGCTCAGTCCGGTGTCGGACGCGTACGGGATCAGGTGCACCAGCATCGCGACCACCGCGAAGTTGGCCGTCCCGATCGTGCCGACCACCAGCCAGACGTCGCGCGAGCGCACCGCTCGCCGGATCGTCCAGGTCTCGTCCGACTCTGGCTCCGGGGTGCGCGGGACGTCCGGATCGCCGTCGGGAAGCTGGCCGCAGTCCTGCGGTCGGTCCAGCACGAAGAACCAGATCACGGGCAGCAGAATGACCGTGGCCACCGCGGCCGCGAGCAGCAGGCTCGCGCGCCAGCCGATGTCGTCGACGAGCAGGGACAGCAGCACGGGAATCACGGCGCCCGAAAGGGTCGGCCCGAGCGTGGCGAGTCCGAGTGCCCGCCCGCGCAGTCGGGTGAACCAGTTGGAGAGCAGGGCGATGCATGGGAGGAATAACGCCGCGGTACTGGCCACGCCGGCCAGTACGCCCAGGCCCAGGTACACCGGCCAGAGCGACTGCGCCAGGGCGGCCGTGGCCAGACCGAGCCCCATGGCGACCGCACCCGCCAGCATGATTCCCCGAATGGACCGCGTCGCGAGCAGTGCGCCGACCCACGGACTCAGCAGCGCGTTGACGATGAGCTTCACCGTAACTACGGCGCCGAGTTCCGCCCGGCCCACGTCCAGGCTCTCTGCGATCGGTTTGACCAGGACGCCGAGGGCGTTGACCGTGCCTCCCGCGACGAGGAAGCCGATCACGAACGTGGCGGCTACGATCCACCAGCCGTAGAACGCGCCGCTCCCGACGGGCGGTCGCTGGCCGCGCTCGGTAGCTGGCGCGCTCATGCCCCGGAGCGGCGCAATGGCCCCGCTAGTCGTCGGTTCCGAACTGGAGGCCACCGGACTGGAACTCGCGGCTCTTGGCGTCCTCCGTCTCCTTGAGTATCTCGCTCACCTCGGCCGGGCCGTAGCCGTATTCGAGCAGGATCGCTTCGGTGTGCTCGCCCAGCTCGCAGGCGAGCGGCCTGACCTCGGGAGGCGTCTCGCTGAGCTCGATCGTGTTTCCGACGACCTTGGTCCTGCCCATCTCGGGCAGTTCGATCTCGCTGATGTACCCGTTTTCGAGCGCCTGCGGATCGTCCAGGACGTCCTCGTAGTCGAAGACACGCTGGAACATCAGGTACGGATCCGAAAAGAACGCTTCCCATTCCGCGGTGGTCCGGCTCGCGAAGATCTCGGCTACCTGCAACCGCAACGCGTCCGGGTTGTCCGTCGAAAGCCGTTTGTATGCGTTGTCCCAGCGTGCGTCGCGGGCCAGCTCGGGCTTCCCGGCGCGCTCGCAGAACTCGGTCCAGACCTCCGGGGAGAGCGTATCGAGAAAGGCCACCGCGCCCCCGTCCGCGGTGCGGAACACGCCCGAGCTGCCGCCCGGCGCAAGCGGGTGAATCCCCTCCGAACTGCGCGGAACGTATCCGGTCATGCTCGTGTACGTCAGCTCGAACGCCTGGTGCCAGAGCTGTGCGCCGTAGCTTGACGTGCCGACGCGCTGCCCGACTCCGTGGCGCTCCCGCGCGAGGAGCGCGGTCAGGATCCCGACGATGAGTTGCCCGGCGCCGGTGGTATCGGCCATCGCGGCCCCCGCGAGTACCTGCGGCCGGTCGGGGCTGCCCGTCACGCTCACCAGTCCGCCGCGGGCCTGCGCCATGGGATCGAGCATCGCGCGATCGGCGACGGGCCCCTTCGAACCGAAACCGCTGGCGATGGCGTAGATCAGTCGCGGATTGAGGCGGTGCAGCTCCTCGTAGCCGAGCCCGAGCCGGTTCAGGGCGTTCTCGCGGTAGTTCGTCAGGAACACGTCGGCCTTGGCGATCAGCCGGCGCAGGACCTCGCGACCGAGCTCGCCCTTGGCGTCGAGGGTCATCAACCGTTTGCCGCGATTGTTGGCCGCGAACTGCGGCGCCGGGACGGCCTTGGGCAGGGATTTCCC